>CANQOZ010000196.1 GCA_947625585.1 uncultured Eubacteriaceae bacterium | reverse complement strand
CATGATGCTGTAGATTTTACGGTAGATTAAACAAATGTTAGCTTTCTCACCTTCAAGGTAGTTTGTAAGCTCTCCTTTAGGTAGTTTCACTCTCGTTGTTACTTCTATTTTTTCTTTTCTCATCTATAATATTTTCAGCTTTCTTCAATAATTTTTCCTGTTCGGCGTAACCTCTCATTCTGTAGAATTTTCCAGAAAAAGAAGCAATCAGACTCATAAAATCGTCCATTAACTCTTCATTTAAGGTCTTTTTATCGTTTTCAAATGCGACTTCTACTTTAACATCACAAGCATTAAAAAAACGTTCGAGGTATTTGTTTCCAAATCGACTGAGTCTATCTTTTTGAGTAACTCGAATTAAGTCAACCTTTTCCTCTTCTGCTAGATCCATTAGTTTGCTCAATCCTTTTCGATTTTCATTTAGTCCGCTACCGGTATCTCTAATTTCATAAAGTGGCTCGCCATACTTTTCCCGGAGTTTGTCAAGTTGACTCTCAATAAGTTTTTTTGAACCATTACTGCTTCTGGCATAATGGACTACTCTGGTTAGACTATTCTTCTCTATTGGCTCTCCATAAAGATAGGCTTCTAGTTCTTTTCTATTGTAAAGAGTCTGGCCACCTGGTGTCTTGTAACCCTTTATTAAACCATCATCACGATATTTTCTTACTGTCTGTGGCGTTACTTTAAGTAATTTGGCAGCTTCTCCGACTCTCAAATATTCTTTTTTCATAATTAAATTATAGGATAAAACGTTTTAATTTTCTCTTCTATAATAAAATTTTCTACTCTGAAACTTACAAAACATATAAGAAAAATATAGAAAAGAGGAAAATTAGATAAGAATAAGAATTACAAAATTTGAATGGGGAAACGTTAATATAGAAGTCGGTTAGATAACTATCAAATATATATTATCTAAAAATACAATTATGATAGACCCAGTTTAGTTGATAAAATGAATAAAACTCTATACTCAATTTTAACGGAACTTCGTTTAATTTGAACGCTAAGTTTTAATTTAAATAAAAAAATTATGATTAAAGGATCAACGTTCATTCGAAAAATAAATCCATTCCAGCTAAAATTATTTTAGATCTTTTAATCAATTATGATTTCTAATTTTCCTTCTCTGAATATTTATGATATTTTAGGAAATTAAGAGCTACGGTAAAGATGTCATCAATTTCTTTAGTCAACTCGATAATAAATGAACTTTAAAATCTGTTTTAATCTTGAAAGATACAACTTTAATCAACCTTGATAAAATTTAAATATAAAACGCTCGGAAAGAAACTACAATTGTTTTAATTAAGATTGAAAATTTCTGTATTTAATATCTATAAAATAATTTATGAAAAAGAAGCCAAAACGTAAAAGCAAATTCAAAGTACCTCAAAAGCATAAGGTCAAACTTCAAAAATTACCTAAATTAGTCGATACATCCAAATCAGTTCAAGAACGTAAAGAGAGAATCTTAGAAGGTGAATTAAAATCAATAAGACCATTTCGTCAACTGAGAGAAGTTTCTAATCAGGAGATTGAGTTATTAAATGAACTTGATTCACAATACTTTAAAATAATGAATAATTTTTATAATAGTATTGTGCCGACGAATTTAAAAGTTGATAAAAACTATAGAATTTTAAGAATATTTCGAACTATTGGACAATCTGACATATTTGGCATTGATGCCTCAACAGACGATGTTATGTTTTCATTTCTTGGAGCTAAAAATATAATTACTCCTAATTATATTTTTGAAATAGTTTGTTCACTAGAAAGTGCTATTGAAAATATTTCAAATCTTTCAAAAATCTTACTGCCTGAAGATTTAACAACTCCATTCACTGTAAAATCTTTAAATGAATCAAAAGCTAAGTTTTACGTGCTAGTAGAAGAAGAACCATCCCTTGAGTTTAAGAATAAAGATGAGTTAATTATCAACTTTAGTGACGATAAATTCTTAAATTCAATTGAGGCCCCATTTGATGATAAAGAACAAATTAAAAAAAGTATCGGACCAAATCCAATAACTATAAAAGTAATTAATAACATTAATAATCCAAAAGCATTCTTTTATTATTTGCAATTAAAACATGTTATGAGAAAAATTGACCAATTCGGTGTAATTGGTATGTAATAAAATATTAACTATATAATATTATCAGTATTTTAATTCAATATAATATAAATTATGAGTAAAAAATCAAGACGGAAAAGTAAGTTCAAAGTACCTCAAAAACACAAAGTTAAACATCAAAAATTACCAAAATTGATAGATTCATCCAAATCAGTTCAAGAACGTAAAGAGAGAATCTTAGAAGGTGAATTAAAATCAATAAAGCCATTTCGTCAACCTGAAGAAGTTCCTGAGTGGGAGATGGAGTTAATAGACGAACTCGATTCGCAATACTTTAAAATAATGAACAATTTTTATAATAGTATTGTTCCAAACAAATTTAAAGTTTCAAAAAATAAAAAAGTATTTCGTGAAACACGCACCATTGGAAATTTCGATATTTTTCATATAGTTGCTTCGGTAGATAATAATATGATTGGCTTTATTGGAGGAAAGGATATTGTTAATTATCAAACTTTCCACTATCTAACTTATCTAGTTGAAGATGCTATAAACTTCCATGATAATTTTAACCAAATGAATCTACTTAGAGGAGTAATAACTCCGAACATGAAAAGTAGCAAGAATAAAAATAAGTTTTATGTTCTAGTAGAGGAGGAACCGTCACCAGAATTTTTTGAAAGAGATGAGATAACCGTTAACGTAAATGAGGAGGATTTCTTAAATTCTGTTAATATTCCGCCTGATATAAAAAAATTAGTTGAAGAAAATGTCGGTTCAAACCCAGTAACCATAAAAGTAGTTAATAGTGTTAACCATCCAGAAACTTTCTTCTACTATTTACAATTAAAACATATTATGCGAAAGATTGATCAATTTGGTGTTTATGGAATGTAATTTAGCGAGATTGAATTAATTTCTCCTTTATAAAGTTATCAAAATATAAAAATCTTGTTTAAATATTTCTTTTAGTTTCTTAAAGATATGATTTTGAG
This sequence comes from uncultured Eubacteriaceae bacterium, assembly GCA_947625585.1. Taxonomy (GTDB): domain Bacteria; phylum Bacillota; class Clostridia; order Eubacteriales; family Eubacteriaceae; genus CANRHG01. Next base: position 243 of record CANQOZ010000196.1, on the reverse strand, counting down.
TTCGTTTTTAGTCAAATGAAGTAAATTGGAATAGTTTTTGTAGAAATGAATAACAATTTAAAATTAGACAAGAAGGAAATCGTAAATATTTTATTGATCCTTACTATTTCAATAAGTTTTTTACTATTACCTTGGTTTAAAATTTCTGAATTTTTTTCGATTACTCCTTTAAATGGTATATTTCAGTACTTTAATATTTTAAACAGCACTGACTTTACCTTTAATTTAAATACAATAAACTTT
>CANQOZ010000195.1 GCA_947625585.1 uncultured Eubacteriaceae bacterium | reverse complement strand
CCTTACAGGAAGTTACTCAGGAAGACTTAGAAAATTTACAACAACAGGTTAGTGAAATTCAGAATACGTTTTTAAAGCAGTATCAAGTTGTCCAGGAATATAGAAGCTTAATATCAAATCATCTAGCTGGAATTGAACTAAAGATTAACACTCTAACGGAAACTTATAATAAGGAAGATCTTGACCAACTTCGAGATGGGATTGATAGTTTAAAGAACTTAGCTGAAAATTCCGAATCATTTGAATTAAACACAGTCAACGAATTAACTCAAGAGTTAGAAGAGATTACAAATAGTTATCGTGTTAATTTAAACGAGAGAATTATTGAACTTAAGAAATCATTAAGAGATTTAAATGAAGAAAAAGAGGCTAATAATAAACGTAAAAAGCTTCTTGAACAGTGGTCAAACGAACTTAAAACAATTGAGAAGGAGTTGAAAGAATTAGAGGATTCTCAACAAAAACACGACCGAAGATCAGTTGAACTAAAAGCTAAAATAGGAAGTCTTCAGGAATCACTTGATTATGAATCCCTAGAAGATGCAACTGTTGCTCTTAATCAATTCAAGACTACAATAGATAAATTTGACAAAAAGCTTAAGCATCTTGAGGAGGCCAATAACAGTTTAAAGCAGCAGAAAAATGAAGAGCTTGGTAAGTACTTAAATACTCAAAGCCAGATAGATGAGAATAATAAAAATATCACTGAGAGTGAAAATAAGTTAATTAAAAATTTAAAAGCTGGGGAATTTGAATCTGTGGATGACTACCTTGAGAGCTTAATTAAACCGGAACGATTAACTAAAATAACAGAAGAGATCAACAACTACTATGAGCGATTAAATCAAAACCAACATACTTTTACTGAACTTAGTCAAACTTTAGAAAACAGTGCGACTCGTTTCTAATTGAAAAGATTAGACAGGAAACTGAACGGATAATCTGAGATTAAACCCTTAATACTCCGACTGGCAACTTGTCAGAAGCTCGGTGAAGTCGGCTGAAGTTAAACCTAAAGGTTTAATGATAAGCCGGAGGTCCAAAACTTGCCCAAAGGTAGTATCCACTACCTGGTTAGTACGGAGCATAATCCAGACGAACCCATGACATAAAAGGTCTAAACTAAAACCTAACAGTAATGTTAGTGCTTGAATAATTCAAGGCTGGGGTAGCTGAGTAAGATTTGTTTTTATGAAAAGCTACATGACAAACCTGGCAGGCCTATAATGGGAACCTAAAGGCAAAGGAAACGGATAGGATTATCTGAACGAGGAAAGGTAATGAACGTCTAGTTTTAGTCGAAGCATATAAGCTAATTAATCATTACTGAGAGCGGTGGCACGAAACAGCCACTAGTCCGGGAGAGAGTTAACTTAAGAATTAAGAGTTTTTAAGTTAGTTTTTGAATCCGGATGGAACGCCGTATGCGGTGAAAGCTGCACGTACGGTGTGGATCGGGGGAAAAGCTAGAGATAAGATCAAAGGCTTACCTATCGATATAGAATAGATTAGACATTGACAAGATTCAGGAAAGATTAGAGATAACAAGTTCGGAGTTAGATCAAGTAACGGAAGAGTTAAACACCTTAAAGTTGTCTATTAATAGTCTTAATAAACTTGAAAAACAGTTGGATGATTTAATCCCAAAATACCGGGAAGTAAATAAGCTTAACCGGAACTTAAAAAATATGGATTCAGTAGTCAATCAGCGTAACAACAATTTTGTTCAGTTTATTTTAAGTATCTATTTTAAAAAAGTACTTGATAAAGCTAATAAGAAGTTACTCATGATGACAGATAACCTGTATTATTTTATTCAACCTGAAGAAGGAAAAATTGCATTTTCAATTTTTGATAATGCAACAAATAGTGAAAGAGGGGTTAAGACTCTCTCTGGTGGTGAAACCTTCCTTGCAAGTTTAGCCTTAGCACTAGGTTTTTCTGAAGTTGTTGAAGAAGAGAATGGTGGTATTCGGCTTGATACAATTTTTATTGATGAAGGATTTGGTTCACTTGATCCGGAATATTTAGAAAAAGCGCTTGAAGTTTTAAACAGACTATCTAAGGATAGAAAGGTAATAATTATTAGTCACGTTGAATTATTAAAAGAAAAAATTGCTCAGAAGATCATAGTCCAAAAGGATAATTTTGGTGAGAGTACGCTTAAAATCGAAAAATTTTAAATCTGCAAAATTTACAATTGCGCTTTGTTTAAAGTTTTAACTTTTAACACCATGATATATTTTATTCTGTCATTTTATTCAAAAAATAGTTTTCAACAGAAAAACTGGCGAAATACTGGGAGAATTAAAAGTTATCCACATTATCCACAATTTTGCTGTGGTTAAAATAACAATTAATCCACAGAGTTATCCACAGCCTGTGAAAAGTTACCTAAATAATGCGGAATAACTTTATGTGAAAATGTGATCTTAGGGGTAAATTTGTTTCAATTGACAAATTTAAAATACAGTTTCTTTAAAAAAATGTTACATATTCGATATATTTCG
>CANQOZ010000194.1 GCA_947625585.1 uncultured Eubacteriaceae bacterium | reverse complement strand
GATTCAATTTTTAAAATTGGTATTGCAGTTTCTCGTTTTAGATCACTGTAGTCAAAATTGTAAAAGTCACAAAATTTAACAGTGTTATAAACAATTCCTTTAAGATTAGGATCATTCGTTAATTGTTTTCTATCAGCGATGTTTGTCATCCTCATACAAGGAACCATTCTAAGAAGTGCTGTTGCATACCAGTCAATTAGTTGATCAAAGGAATAGTCCTCTATTTCGGCTGGCGGGGCTTCAAGATTTCTATTACCTGAACAAGTTAAATTGACTACTTCAAATCCTAGGCTTTCCTTTATGATATTTTCTAACTCAGGTGAAACTCGTGCACCTAAGATTGCGATGTATTCTTCGTTTGGAATTTTATTCTTTTGTTCACGACAAGCTTTAATAAATAAGTCTTTATTAAATTCTTTTCCAGTCTTTTCAGAATATTCTTTAATTAAATTCTTTAAGGTTTTACTAAATTGATCTTTAGCACAATATCCATTTTCATGAGGTAGATCTAGAATCTTTAAGAATTTATTATTTCCTTCAAAATCAAGAACATCATAAGCTCTTCTTAAAGAGTCACAACAATCCATTATTATAATTTCGTCGGAATTAATTCCTTCCTGAATAAAGGCTTTAGCATGACTACATAAATTAGCGTGAGTTAGAATCTCTGCTTGTTCAAAATTTTGTTCTTCCTGATCAATTAAAGCAGTCTCTGTTCCGAAAGCTTTAAATAATTCTAATGGAGTATATTTACAAGTGTAATTGATCAATTTATTATTCCTCTAGTTGTTCAATGAAAGCATTGACTCTGGTAACCATCTGTCCATCAGCTACATTTCTATAATCACAACCATCACCATCTAAGACTAGAGTTGGGAATCCTTCTTTTTCTAAAACCTGTTTTGCTAGTTGGCTCATTCCAAGAGTTTGTTTGCATCCCCAATGACAAAATACAATAATTCCATCAGCATGCATTTTTTTAGCTGATTCTAAAATTGAATTAATTCTATCTTTGGCCATACCATTAAAACTACTGTTAATAATTCTTCTTGCCATTGATTCATAAGGCTTATCCGGATTTACAGGTTCTAGACAATCAGTAGCTATATCAGTCCCAACTATTTCAACATTACCAAGGTCTTCAAAAATAGAAGTAAGTGAACTTTGCCAATTTGGTAAAGTATGAACCCAGAAGATTCTCTTTTTATTACTAGCCTCTCTTTTAGGAGATATGTCAGCTAGATCCTGTAAGAGAGCATAATATTTTTCTGTTTCTTTAGTCCCCAACATCATTTTATTGGAAATGAGATTTACCATTTCTCCAGTCATTGAAGAATCAATTGATATTTTTCCTCTGCGGTCAACATAGTTACGGTACATATCAACTGATCTAGCAGAACGAACCATAACCTCTTTTAATTTATTTTCATCAAGCTTTCTATGACTGACATCTTGAAGAACATTTGAAAATTCCCTTAATTGATCACTAACATAATCAATTGAATCTTGCGTCTTATCTCTAGGAACGTCAATAACAAAGTGTTCAACGCCATAATAATTAGCTAATCTTCTAAAAGATAACTGATTAGCATCGCAACATAGGGTAGTGTTAGCAATCATTAATGGAGCTGGCATTACATTAGTTTCTGCAGCACCAATCATTGCTTTATGATAGGAACAAAATGTTTCTGGAATGTCATTATCTTCTGCTGTTTGGGTGAAAACATCAATACAATTTGTGTTTGCTAAATAACAAGAGATACCTTCCGGTAACATGGGTGTTATATTCATTGCATGAAGAATTTCACATGGAAAGAAAATGTTTACCATCACTGAGTTTTCTGGTTTTCTAAAAGAATCAGAAATTGTTCCTGCTACTTCGCCCGTTAAATATCCATACACATTCTTTGGATTATTTACTAACTTATGTGTACTTGTAAAACGAACAAAAGAATAGGCTGCTTCTAATAGCTTTCTGGCTAAAGTAGGATTCTTTTCAACCTGATTTTTTACAATATTTCCAAATAATTCAACGTGCTTTTTCATATAGTCCTTCCCAGTTTAACTGGTTTGTTTTTTCAAATGTAGTTCTTACGATATAAGAATTGATAAATGTAGTATCAGTTTCTTTATCAGAGATATTTTATTCCTTTTTGATTCATACTGATTTGATTTTTTTGTGTTAAATGTTTTCAAATTTTTATATAGAGAAATTTTCAATTGTTTTCAGAATAATCTATAGATAGATATTTTATTAAATAAATATAATCAACAACAGAATTAGTGATGGTGTATTCTTATCGTTAGTGATTTTTGTGCAAAAAAATAAACTCAAACAATAACAAAGCGTTATGTTTGAGCATAATTTATTTTCAATTTAAATTTATTGTCTGAAAATGTGCTATTATATTAGCTGATCATGGTTGATTGTTTTTATGTTTCATGGTTTTGATTTTATCAAAACATTTTCTATCATGCTCATTTTTTTATTTCTCACGCACTTTCCAGAACCGC
>CANQOZ010000193.1 GCA_947625585.1 uncultured Eubacteriaceae bacterium | reverse complement strand
CGATAGCTTTAAGGAAAGATCTCCAGAGGTGGAGGTTGTAGCCTATAGGTCGGGGGTCTATAAAGTGGATTAAATCAAAAGATTTAATATTAAGTATGGTTAGAATGTCCGAGAGGACTGACGAATCTGCGAATGTACGGGTCTAGACGAGACTCTGCTAGAAATGGCAGTTGAACCTTAAAGGGTGGCCTGAGGGTTGAGTAGGAATTCCAACTACGAAAGACCTCTGAATGTTACAGGCATTCAGTTCACGAAAGTGATTCAGACAGGCTCATAACAGAAACCTGAACCCACTGTATAAGAGATAGAATTATTGGAACGAGGAAAGGTACCAACCTGATTATTCAGGTTGTAGACGAAACCCGAAAGGGAGATAAGCTACTTAATTGGTGCCGAGAGCGGTGGCATGACCGAAGACGCCGGGGAATAAAAGCCGAGGAATAGCCACTAGTCAAACGAGAGAAAGGAAACAAGATTAATTGAAGATTTGCGGATTCGAGTATGACTAAAAGCCCGATAACGGGAACCGCAAACGCAGAAGTAGAACAAGAAGAGATACAAAAACCGCTAAAGAAGCAGGCAATCCGAAATCAGGAATATTATCAGATGATTGAGATAACTGATCAGCTCTATCAGGAGAGTAAGGACGATAAGGTGTTTACTAATCTAATGGAGATCATCACATCGGAAAATAATATTCGCCTCGCTTACAGAAACTTGAGAACAAACAAAGGGAGCAACACTCCCGGAACAGATGGCAAATCCATCGCAGACATCTCGAGTATGACTGATAGCGAAGCAATCTGGATTGTCAGAAATAAACTAAAGGATTATAAACCTGACGCTGTCAGGAGAGTTGAAATTCCCAAACCGGGAAGTGATAAGACGAGACCTCTTGGAATTCCATGTATAGGTGACCGTCTTGTTCAACAATGTATCAAACAGGTATTAGAACCGATATGTGAAGCACAATTTTATCCCTACAGTTTTGGTTTCAGACCGGACAAGGGCGTTGAAGATGCTATCCACAGAGCCTACCGACTGGCGAACATTCACAAACTACATTACGTTGTGGATGTTGATATAAAAGGCTTCTTCGATAATGTAGACCACAATAAACTGAAAAAGCAAATGTGGTCACTCAAGATTAGGGATAAAGAACTTCTAAAGATAATAGGCAAGATGTTAAAAGCGCCAATTCAAATGCCGAATGGCGAGCTTATCGAACCAACAAAAGGGACTCCGCAGGGTGGAATTATCAGCCCTCTCTTAGCTAATATAGTCTTAAATGAGTTAGACTGGTGGATAGCCAGTCAGTGGGAAGAATTTCCTGCAAAGAGAGTAGACTACAAAGCGGGTGAAGAATACTCACGAAAGAGCACCATGTATAAGTCACTCAGAGAGAATACGGATCTCAAAGAGATGTTTATCGTTCGATATGCCGACGATTTTAAAATCTTCACTCGAACAAGAGAGGAAGCGGAAAAAATCTTAAAGGCAGTTGAAATGTGGTTAATGGAAAGACTAAAGCTGGAAACATCACCGGAAAAGTCCGGAATTACCAATATCCGAAAGAAGTGTACCGACTTTCTTGGAATTAAGTTTAAAGTCAGAGTCAAGGGAGACAAGCTTGTTATAGTTTCCCATATGACGGACAAAGCTAAGAAGAAAGTTAAGGAAAGTCTTAAAGAACAGGTCAAAAAGGTTCAGAATCCCAGTAATAAAATAAATAGAGCCGAAGAAATCAACAGACTAAATAGTATGATCATGGGTTTTCATGAATTTTACTCTTTAGCGACAGAGATTTCACAGGATCTAAGTGAGATTAATAAAGGCTATCGCATAACTCTTTATAATAGAATTCTTAAAAAATTAAAACACCCTGAGCTGGGGGAATTAAATCCGGACAGTGCAATAGCTAAAAAGTATGGAAATTCTAAACAACTCAGGTTTGTCGAAGGACAGCCCATTGTTCCGCTGGCCTACTGTAAAACAGACCCGCCAATGGGACAGGATAAAAACTTCTCTCATTACACGCCTGAAGGTAGAGAGGAAATCCACAAAAAACTGGGAGTTGACCTGACAGAACTTCACAGGCTCATGACCGCACCGGTTAACAATAATCACTCTATTGAATTTGTTAACAACAGGGTCTCAAAATATTGTGCCCAATATGGTAAATGCCTTATTACTGAGATAGATCTCAGTGCTGAATGGATACATTGTCATCATATCATTCCTAAAGCCATGGGACTAAATGACTCATACGATAATTTAATTATCGTTCATCCGGATGTCCATAGGCTAATACACGCAAGGGAGGTGGATACAATAATTAAGTACCTACCTATTATTAAGGATTTAGATCAACTTGCATTATTAAACAAATATCGCTCTTTAGCAGGAAATTTTGAAATCTCTAATATGTATGCTCGTGGAATTCAATTAAGTTTCTTTGATCAAGTTTGATGGAACGCCGAGTGCGATGAAAGTCGCATGCTCGGTGTAGACCGGGGGAAAATCCGGAGATCATC
>CANQOZ010000192.1 GCA_947625585.1 uncultured Eubacteriaceae bacterium | reverse complement strand
GTTTCATTTTCTCTCAGCCAATTAACAGGGCTTTCCTTTCCATTAGATTCAATACTTAATTAAAATGTTCAGTACTACTCTAAGATTACCCATTTTTAGCTATTATATAAAGCTTAGCGAAGAAACTTTAAGTAACTATAAAGTTAATTGAAATTTTTAATCTCCAACAGGACAGGTAGTTACTTAAATTATTTTAATTCTGGAATTTATTCGCTTTTCTAACTTTGATCTTGTTATCTATTCTACTTTTTAAATTTCCATTACGCTTAAAATAAAAAAAGTGTTTTGTCGAAACCGATTTGTTTTAAAACTTAAAAAGCTTGAGAAATAAGAGGAATAATTCTCAGAGGTATATAAATTCGAATTAGTTCATGAAAATAAAATAAATGGATCCAGTAATTTCCTAGAAATAAAGAGGAAATAGGAATTGAGAAATAGTTGTTTTGGTTGAAATAAAATTGAAAATCTTTTAGGAAAACCGTTAATGTTTTATTTCTTTATTTTCATTTTTACTTTTAAAGAACTTTGTTTTTGATCAATTTAGATCAAAATAAGACGATAACGATGGTATTGATGAAATTATTAGTTGAATTTATAATTTCAATTAAGTTGTTTAATTCAAACTTTTACTAAAGTTAGTCCACAAAGACAATTGACTTTTGAATAGGAGTCAATGTCTAAAATATTTTCTTGATCTCTCCTTAGGAGAGATTTTTTGATGTTTACTTTATTGATTTAAACTATACTGATTTAACCTTAAATCGTAAGACATACTCTTTAACCTCTTTTGAAGGTGTTCTCGATTCTCTTATTTTACTAATAGCTTTGTTTAGCGTTACAGAATCAAGTTTGTTGTTCTCAAGAAAGTTTAGAACTGTCTTTGGGTAGAATATAAAAGCTTCGGCTAATAACCAAGCTACTGCTATTGAAGCATTTGACTTTGGAAACTCCCTATTAAGAAGTTCTAAGATTTGATTAATATAGAGACTCTCCATATCAGAATTCAAATCTTTAAGTTCCAATGACTTTCTGCGGTTGTTTCTTTTCCCCTGATCGTCTAATTTTAATAAATGGGATAGTAACATGACCACAGCGTACCTCTGTTGGAACTCATTTCCATCTTTAATATAATCACTTAAGTAATCAAAGAGTTGTTCTCGCTCTTCAGGTTTAACTTTAAAAGTTGAACAAAAGGAATCACATAAAGCCCAAGAATCAATCGAATTAACATATAACTCAATCTCGTCTTGTTTATCAAGTATTGATCGATCATTATAAGCTAAAATAAATCCTCGAAGTAGAACTTCCTCGTAGTATTGATCCGGTTCCTGAGAAACCAATGGAACATTTTTAAATTCTTTTGCTAGCCTCCTAATGTCTGCGACAACCGAACCTAGTACAGGATATTCAGACTTGACGATTCTAGCTTGAAATTCTTTCTTCTCCGGCTTTGCTACTTCCAGCAACCTTTTCCTGATTTGCTTGTCCATTTCAACTTCATTTTGGGCGCAGAAACCCTATTAGATTAAAATATAGTTTAATCCTAATAAACATCATGAATACAAAATTGCCGTAATCGAATTTAACCGTAAACCTATAAATAAAATTTAACGTTAAAAGTATCACTTGAACTAAAATTTCAGCTATCCGGGATATGAAATCTTAGTTCTTAAACAGATAAGCTATAGAAGGTGAGGAAACCATCGTTATCGTCTAAAAGCATGGACTTAAATTGCCATCTGTTCGTGACGATTATTTATATACCACTAATTCATGTATTTAAACTTCTCTTTTTAGAAATTTTTAAATTTTTTAAGAATTTTTTATTCAAGAAAGTCCAAGTGCTTTAAATGCGTTAATTAATCCGTTTTCATCTACATCGTCCGTAACAAAATCAGCACGTTGCTTTACTTCTAAACTGCTGTTTCCCATAGCAATACCTGTATTAGCTGCTTCAAACATCGGTATATCAACAGCTCCATCACCAAATGCATAGGTCGTAAGTGGATTAGCATTTAAATATTCAACTAACTTTGTAATAGCTTTTCCTTTATTAATTCCTTTTAGAGCAATGTCTCCAAATAAAGCATCATTTCCAGCCCCACCCCAGGTTCCAACTTGAAGATCCGGAAAACGTTCAACAGCTTTAAGATAATCATCATAAGAATTTAGAACAAAACTAATTTTATTAACATCATCACGAATAACATCTCCGTCAAAAATCATTTCTGGAAATGCTTGACGGATTGTCATTATTGAACCATCAACGGGATTTCTTGAGTACTTCTCAATAGCAGGTTCCCCTACTTTTTCAAAATTTTTACTTGCAAAGAGTCCACCATTACTTTCAATGTAAAATTCAAGATTATTGTTGTAAAGCCAATCAATAATCTCTTCACATTGTTCTTTCGTTAACGTTTTATGGTAGATTTCCTCGTTTTCAAATTCAATATAACTACCATTACCGCCCACCATACCGTCGAATCCAATTTCCCAAAGTTCAGGATAAATTTCAGCTTTGCTTCTACCAGTACAAAATAGGATCTTATTTCCCTTAGTTCTACTTT
>CANQOZ010000191.1 GCA_947625585.1 uncultured Eubacteriaceae bacterium | reverse complement strand
ACGAAAAAGCTCAAGGTGCAACAGTTTCTGATGAAGATCGTTCAGTTGGAATTGCAAGATTTATAACAACAGAAGATCAATTTACCTCAGCGCTAGATTCTTATGAAAAATCAATTGGATATTTAAGAGCTAATGCTAGAGAAGTTACTACGGGTGATAAAGAATATCTAACGAACTTAAGTGCAAACTACAGAGTTCATCTCAATCAGTTAGAAGCTAGATTGACAGAGCTAGTTAACGATGGAACTATTCCAGAAGATCAAAAAGCCGGTTATGAAGAAAAAATTACCGACTTAAAGCATGGTCTTGATAATGCTGATGCAAATATAGCTAGTGCTAAATAAGAAAACAAAAGGAATTAGGAACAAGATTGATTCTTGAACTAATTCCTTTTTTAATTGTTTTAGTTAATTTATTCCAATTTTATTGATCCACTGTTCTAGTACTGTATCAGAAGATTGGACATCATCTCCATTAATGGCTAACCCTTCGGTAATATTTGAATCAGGACATAGTTGAGCAATATCGTTTAATGAATTAGAGAATCCACTTCCACCATGAGTGATCAAAGGACAAATGGTTTTACCAGAGAGATCATAGCTTTCTAGAAAAGTGAATAGTGGCATTGGCATAGTTGTCCACCAATTAGGATAAGCGAGGATAATAGTGTCATAATCATCCATATTATCAACATGCGTTGATAATTCTGGTCGAGCGTTTTCATTGAATTCTTTTTTAGCTATTTCAATTTTCTTCATATGGTCATCTGGATATTCTTTTACGGTATCAATATAGAATAAATCGCTAGGAAGCATTTGATGGAGCTTTTTAGCAACTACTTCTGTATTTCCAACTTCAAGATTTCTTATCCCACCATGAGAATAGTTTTGACCAGCATGTGAAAAGTAAGCGATTAATATTTTTTCAATTCAATTCCTTTTAATGTACTTGAAGATCATATTTACCACTTTTTAGGGAAGCGATAACTCCACCATCAACCAGTAAATCAGTACCAGTAATAAATTGAGCATCTGGGCCTAACAAAAAAGCTCCAGCGGCAGCAATTTCATCAGGTGTACCAACTCGACGTAGTGCAGAACTATCAATCATTTCCTGATAGGTATTTCCAGGAGAATTAAATTCATCATAAGCTAAAGGAGTTACAATTATTCCTGGACTAATCGTATTTATTCGTGCTCCTCTTTCAGCCCAGTTAGTTGCAGCAGCAGTACGAGTTCGAAGTTGATTAGCTTTCTTTGAAACAATATAGGCAGCACCAGAATTAGGAGTTTTACTCCCGTCAAGACATTCTAAAGAAGCTAGTTCAGAAGTTGGTGTTAAAGCTAATGCTATTTCATCTTCATCAGTAAGGGCATTCGGCATGTACCCAGTTTGACTCGAAACAATTAAACCAGCTCCGCCTGGAGCCATTACATCTCCAAAGGCATCAATAGCGTAGGAAGTTCCAATTAAATCAAGATTAATAATCTCTTCCGGGCTTGCCTGACTAGGAGAAGCACCAGCAGTATGAATGTAATATTTAACAGGTCCAAGTGACTCAGCTTTTTTAGCAAAATTCTTTATAGATTCTTCATCGGAAGCATCAACAATTTGTGTTTCAACATCATAACCGTTATAGGGTAGTCAAAAATAAAATTATAAAAATAATGGAAAATAATTGAGATATATCTTATAATAATAACATGAAAATAGAATATTCAGAAAGAGTAACAGTAGGTGAAGCAGCCCACATGTTACGGGTAACGCCCCAAACAGTCAGACGGTGGCGGGATGCCGGAAAACTAACAGCATTTAGAACCCCAGGCGGACAGACTCTCTACAGTAAAGAGGAAATCCTAAATATTATCGGACAACCTATGACAGCTGAAGAAAAGGGAACGGTTCATTATGCTAGAAGCAGTGATGGTAACAAAAAATTAATGCAAAACCAACTTGAAAGACTCCGGGATAAGTATGGCGAACCGGACTATGAAATCAAGGACGGAGCTAGCGGTTTAAATGAGAACCGGAGAGGCCTGAACCGGCTGATAAAATTAGCAAAGGCAGGAAAGATCGATACGATTCGAGTCACTCAAAAGGATAGGCTCAGCCGTTTTGGAAACCGGTACTTAGAGGAGCTCTTTGACTCCTATGGAGTCCGGGTCGTCTACGCTTTTGATGAAAATGACAAGGCTCTAACAGAAGAATTAATGCAGGACTTTATGAGTCTTATAGCTTCATTCACAGGAAAGTATTACAGACTTCGTGGCTACGAAGAACAGAAGAAGCTACTTAGAACTGCAGAAAAAAATATAGAAGAGAAAAAGAAGAAACGATATGGAAATGACAGTTGAAGCTTTGCTTGAAGAAACAAAAACACTCTACGACTACCTGGATAAAGACGTTGAATTATTCCAGAAAATCAGCCGCAGAGTTTTTGATGATATGAATTCGGAAAACTTTACTGATAAGTACAAAAGCGATTCCGAATACACTAAGTATATCAAAAATCATTACAACATCCTAACGAGAACAGCTAATTCAATTATTCGTTCTGAGAGGGGAAGACTAAAAGCCCTTATTGAACTAAAGAAAGAAGAAGAGCAGGAGCT
>CANQOZ010000190.1 GCA_947625585.1 uncultured Eubacteriaceae bacterium | reverse complement strand
AAAGCCCTACGTCCTGCTCTTGACCTGAAATACATTTGTTGTTCAGGTGGTAGAGCAGCAATTAATTCGTTTAAATTGTCAGCATAAATATTTTTTCCATTAACGGTTGCCAACGGTGTTCTTTCATTATTTTCCATTTTAATCTCCTTTAAATTCTTTATACCCATTTTTGGGTAAAAATGAATTAAAAGGTACTTAAAATGATAAACACAATTATTTTTGATATGGACGGAGTAATAATTGACTCCGAACCAAGAAATTTAAAAATTATTGAAGATATATACGATGAACTAGGTATTGAAGTTCCAAGAGAATTTCATTTAAAGAGTATTGGTGTTGAATCTGTTGAATGGTGGAAACGCATTATTGAAAATTTCGGTGTTACAGGAACAACTCCTGAAGATATTGCTGCCCATGAAAGAGACAAGATTTATCAATACACCTTCTCTCCGAATGCTAGTGAGTATATTTTCGATGGAGTGGAAAAAAGCATTAAGGATTTAAAAGATCAAGGATTAAAGTTAGCAGTAGCAAGTTCCTCGCCAGGAAAGCTGATTAAAGGTGTATTAAAAGTTGCAGGTCTTGACGAAACGTTTGATGCAGTAATTTCTGCAGCAGATGGTGATGTCAAACGAGGGAAGCCTGAACCTGACATCTTTTTAAAAACCGCTGATGAACTTAATTCAAAACCCGAAGAATGTCTAGTAATTGAGGATTCTGAATCTGGTCTAGAAGCTGCTAAGAAAGCTGGAATGAAGACTTTAGCTTTCTTAAGTGCTCCAGTTGAAATTTCTTTAGATAACGCAGATTATAATTTTAAAAATTACTCTGAATTCCTTAAAATTGTAAGCCAGATTATATAAAATGGATGACATTTTTTAAAAAATCTATTGACAAAGTGAAAAATCAGCTTATAATTTTATTTAGTTAGGCTTTACCTAACTAAATTTTTTGGTGAAGGAAGAACAATGGATAAACACTTATTAGACATAATAGATAAATTCATTAATCTTGAAATATCGTCTATAAAAGAACAGCAACGTAAGTGTTTAAAGAATAATTTAACAGATTGTCAAAAGAGATACCTTAATGTCATTGATTCAAATGAACCGCTGACATCGGGTGAGTTTGCTAAGTTAATTCAGGTTTCCAAACCAACCGTTTCACAACTGATTAATAAATTTTCAGATTGTGGATATGTTACGAAGGAGGTTTGCCCAACTGATAAAAGAGTCTGTTATATTCGCCTGACGGCAGAGGGTAAACAAGTCGCTGAGATTGAAAAAAATGCCCGTATTCAGGTAATTCAGACCATAGAGACAAATCTCAATGATGAAGAACTTAATCAATTTATTTCCCTTTTAGAGAAATTATTTTAATTATAGAAAAAATAAAGGAGAATTATTAAATGATTGAATTGGATAAAAGATTACCAGTTATTCCTCTTACTGATATTGTAATTTTTCCAGGAATCAAAAGTAATATTTTTGTCAACGAAACCATTGGCGAAAACATCCGTAAGTTAATGATGCATAACACACCAGAAGCCATCGGTCTAGCGGTTAAAAAATATAATGCTTATGACCTCTTAGATGAAGACGACTTTTATACAACCGGTGTATTAGTGCAGTTCGAAGACATCAAGAAAACAAATGATCGTGAACATGGATATGTTGTTGAAATTGCTTCAACAGAACGTGTTGACGTTAAAAATATAGTTAGTTCTATTGAAGGCATCTATGCTGAATATGACATTAGACCAACTGAAAGAGATTTAGAGTTCCATGATGAAAAGGATATGGTTGCTTACTGTAAATCCATAATTGAAGGAATGGGTAAGAACTTCCAAAACATTGAACCTTTCTTATCAATTATTCGTGGCATTACAACAATGGACGAATTAATGGCTACTGCTGTTCCAATGATGCAGGCAAGTCGTGAACAAAAACAGGAACTTCTAATGATAGACTCTTTTAGAGATCGTTGTTTAAGATTCCTTGATATGTTAATTCTACAAAAAGATTCTATCAAAATGCAGATTGAAATGTCTCGCAAATACAGTGATAGAAAGAATAAGGAATACCGTGAACAAGTTATTAGAGAACAAATTAATAACTTAACAAACGAACTAAACGAAATTCAAGATGGAGATGAATTTGGAAATCCAGCTGAAGAAAAGTCTTTAAAAGAACGTATTCGTGAAAGCGATATGCCAGAAGAAGTCAAGAAGGAAGCTTATAAAGAATTAAATCGTCTAAACAACCAAGGACAATTCAATTCTGAAGCAGCTACCATTCAAAACTATATTGAATACTTATTAGACTTACCATGGACTTCAGAACATACAGATATTGACATTAACAAAGCTCGTCAGATTTTAGACTCTGACCACTATGGAATTGAAGATGTTAAAGAAAGAATCATCCAACACTTAGCTGTTATGAAGTTAAAAGAAGAAAAGCAAGGATCTATTCTATTACTAGTTGGACCTCCGGGAACTGGTAAAACCAGTCTTGGTCACAGTATTGCTGATGCGCTAGATAGAGAATATGTTCGTGTTTCACTTGGTGGTGTTGATGATGAATCTGAAATTCGTGGACACAGAAAAACCTACGTTGGCGCTAT
>CANQOZ010000189.1 GCA_947625585.1 uncultured Eubacteriaceae bacterium | reverse complement strand
ACTTAGTTTTGGTGAAGACGAATCAAAAGGAACCTATGTAAATACAATTTATAGGAATAATGGTTCTAAAGTCAAAGCTGGTAAAGGTACTATTATTCTTAAATCGGATTTAAAACTTAAACCAGAAACATCTGTTTACCGTAGTTATAACAAAAGATTAGTTGATAAACTTAGAACAAAAGCTCTAGCAAAACCTGTTATTGAAAAAACTCCAATAGATTTTTATCTAACAATTAAAAAAGATAGTCCAGTAGAAGTGACTGTTGTTCAAGATAGTGAAGTTTATACATTAAGTAGCTCTGTCATTCCTCAGAAAGCTTTAAATAAGGCATTAAGTAAAGAACAAGTTGAAAAACAATTTAGAAAACTTGGAGACACACCTTATGAGTTAGGTTATTTCCATGTTGATTTAGATGATAATTTGTTTTTATCTATTAAAGATCTAAATGACTTAAGAAGGGAGTCCTTAAAACTACTTGAGTCAGAAGAAGTTATAAAAGAAGGGAAGACAACAATTGTAACTGAACCTAACTTTAGAGAGCCGGTTCAAAATCAAACGCTTTCAGTTAAATTTGAAACTTTAGATCAGGCAAAAGATGGATTAGATCTACCAATTGATGAAGCAGTTTTAACTGTTAAGAACTTTTCTGATTTGAATCCCATAAAAGAGTTAATTGGAGAACTTAAAAACAGAGGAGTTAGAGTCCTTTTAACTACTCCATTAGTCATAGATACTTCATTATCTAAGGAAATAATTAAAAGTGGTTTTCTAGATTTGGCTGATAATTTAGCTGATGGCTACTTAATTCCAAATTTTGAACTTCTCGAAATGTTAAAAGAGAAAGATGTTTATAAGGAAGGTGATATTAGTTTTAATATTTTCAATTATCTATCGGGAGAATTACTCAAAAAGTTTGGTCTAGACCAAGTAGTTCTGTCCGATGAATTAAGTGAAAAGGAGATACTTGAATTATCTAAAATATATCCACTTCCAACAACTTTAGACGTGGGTGGAAGCCGACTTTTAATGGTTTCAGCTAACTGTGTTTTTGATTGTAAAACCTGTAAAAATTGTCCTAATGAAGGTTTCTATTCACTTGAGAATTTAAACAAGGACAAGTACAAGTTAAAGGTAGAAGATAAGAAAAACTATATTTACAATGCTACTCCTACTCTATTAGGATCTGCTCTAACCAATCAACCTTACATTGATAAATTTAGAATAAAACTGACTGATGAAAAAAAGGAAGAGGTAGAAGGTTTAATTAATGACTTAAAAAGAGAAATTAATAAAGGAGAAGGGAATTATAGAAAAGGAGTAGATTAACAAAATTTCAGTTTAGGAGCTTAAATAAACTTTATTGAAAACAAATAAACACCAAAACTGTAAGAAACTCAGTTCTGGTGTTGGTTTTTATAATCAATTTTCCGTATTTTCCAAATCTTCAACAGCTTTTAGCGCTTTTTTACAGATTTCAATTTTAACTTCATTTGGAGTATCCAGAGCTTCCTGACTCGCACCATCATGTATTCGAGTATAGGCAGAGACGATTCCAATTATTTCTTTAAACAAATCGGAATCATCATAACTAACATGACCACTACTTTTATAAATTTCCTCATAATATTCGTCGTTTTTTCTTAATCTATCAACTATAAATTTTCCGTATGGTGTATCACCAATAACTTTTTCGAGTTTATCACGATCTGCTCTAAGCATTGTATTTTTCCTTTTTATGATTATTTCTATTTTCACCTAAAGAAAAGTTTTTGATTGGATATATAGTATAAAAGCTGTTAGTTTTAAAACTAACAGCATTATAACCATATACAAGATAGAACAAAATACTAATTTAAAATGAATGGACAACGTAAAATTAATCAGAATGGAGGTCACAAATTTCCTCTAACTTTTTAAATTCGCAACATCTTTTACTTATTCTGTCTTGAGGATAATTTAATTTACGATAATAAAGTTTTTGAGCTCTTTTGTTGATACTGTTATTTTTATTAATAGAATCAATAATCTCCATCTCTTTGTTGAGTAAATAAATGTAATTATTTTTTTCTGAATCGTTATTGAATTCTCTTAACTGATCAATAGTTTTATTATTGATTTCAGTTAAAAATTTTTCAGGTACAGGAATCATGTTATTAAAATTTAATATTGCTAATAAGGAACCATCTTTATCTTGGAGTTTTAAAAAATCCAATTTATTAGACATTTTAGTATGTTTTGGTTTAGGAGAGCAAAGAGGAACATAGTAATGATAATCATTAACATTTAATACTATACCTAAATGTGGTCTAAGGTGATTACCATAATTTACATCTTCTACACGAGGTTCGGTTTCTTTTAAAGCTGAGATATAATCTCTATCAATTGAGTAAAATCTCATATAAATTTCTCCAAATAAAAAAGGTATCTGAATTATATCAGATACCTTAGCATTTAAAAATCCCTTTGGGTGAGGGGATTAATCTCGCTTTTAAAAATCCTTTTTGGTGAGAGGATTAAACTCGCTTTTAAAAATCCCTTTGGGTGAGGGGATTAATCTCGCTTTTATCAATTTAAATGGCAGGGGTAGCAGGAATTTTCAAGCTGTTTACTTTAATTTTATCTAATCTAAATTATGATATTTATTGAAGC
>CANQOZ010000188.1 GCA_947625585.1 uncultured Eubacteriaceae bacterium | reverse complement strand
TTCTCTGGATAAATACATAGCGACCTGTCGAGGAAGAGCAATTTTCTTGGTCCGCTTCTTAGAATCCATTTCTTCTGGCATAATATTGAAGTATTTTGCCGTAACTTTTTTAATAAAAGGTACATCAATAATCTGTATTTCGTTATCTAAAAGATCCTTTAAAGCTTTCTTAGTTAAATCTAAGGTGATATCTTCTCCAGACAGATTGGCATAAGCTTTTAAAGTAGTTAGTGCCCCTTCTAATTCTCTAATATTTGAATTGAAGTTTTCAGCAATATACTCCATGACATCTTCAGGAATATCTAAATTACAGTCGATAGCTTTCCTTCTTAAAATAGCTAAGCAGGTTTCAAAGCTAGGTGTGGATATATCTGTGATTAATCCCATTTCAAAACGGGACCGTAACCGTTCTTCAAGCTTCTTGATTTCTTTTGGAGGACGATCTGAGGTTATAACAATTTGCTTGTTGGCTTCATATAAGGCATTAAAGGTATGGAAAAATGCTTCTTGAGTTTCAATTTTCCCAGCTAAGAATTGGATATCATCTATTAATAATATGTCGATTGAACGGAATTTTTCTCTGAATTTATTATTAGTGTTTGTCTGAATTGAGTTAATAAACTCATTTGTAAAGTCTTCACAGGAAATATAGACGATTTTCCTATCAGCAATACCTTCATCAATACAGTAATTTCCGATTGCCTGCATCAAGTGAGTTTTACCGAGTCCAACACCACCATATATAAAAAGAGGATTGTATTCATTTGACGGACTTTCAGCTACAGCAACACAAGCTGCATGAGCAAAGCGGTTACTCTCACCAATAACAAACTTGTCAAAGGTATACTTGGGATTCATATTCGAATTTTGTCCACTATTTTCCAGTTGTGAATACTGTGAATTAAGTGGATAACTCTCAGTTATTGGTTCAGGCTCTGGTTCTTTGTAATTAGGAACATCTTTCGGATCGAGTACAAAAGCAGCATCGGTTATATTTGAGTCACTGTAATTTAGTGAATTTTTAATAAGTGAGGAATACTGACTTCGAATAAAATCCATTACTCCTTCATTAGGCGAGAGCAGATATAGTGTTCCGTCTACTAAGGATATCGGTTGTAGGTTTTTTACAAACGAAACGTAAACAAAATCATGGATTTGATCTTTTAATAAGTTCAAACTCGTATTCCATACTTGGTCAATATCTACCATGGTTATCTCCATTAATTTATGTTGATCACTTTATCCACAAGATTAAAGTGAGTAATAGTACTATTTTTTAGTTTTTTAACTGTTTTCCACTAACTTATCCACAGAGTTATTCAACATTGTGAATAAAGCTGTGAATAAGTTTGGATTTATTTATTCAGTTTCTTTGGTCAGTATCTCAGATTATACCAAGGCTATTTTGTTTATTTAGTAACGCCGATTTGATTATTAAGTAAAATTTTTTTAACTTTAAATTCTTTCAGAACGATTGTGAATTCTTGAATATAAAAGTCAGAAGTATTATAATTGTTCGGCATATCTTATACACAAAACAGATTATTTTCGAGGAGGTGAGAGGATGAAACAAACATATCAACCAAAAGTTAGACATCGTAAAAAAGAACACGGTTTTAGAAAGAGAATGAAGACGAAGAGTGGTCGTAACATTCTAAAGAATAGAAGAGCTAAAGGCCGTAAAAAACTCTCTGCATAAAGTTTGATTGAATCATTAAAATCAAAACGTAGTTTTATGAATGTGTATAAGAATGGGAAAGTTTTTGGTAACCGGGACTTCGTTCTCCATTATAAAGAAAATGGGAAAAGCACTAATCGTTTGGGTGTTGTGGTAAGTAAAAAAGTCTCCAAAAAAGCAGTTGACAGAAACAAAATCAGGAGACAAATCAAGGGATACTTATCAACTTTGGATGGAGAGCTAAAACAAGGTTACGATTTTATTGTCTCGGCAAAGCCGAATAGTTTAGATCGTGAATACAAGGATAAAATTAAGTCGTTAAAGCATTTGTTTTTAAAGAAGAGGTTGTTAAAGTGAAAGCAATCGCATTAGGATTATTAAGGTTCTATCATAAAGTGATTTCACCACTCCTACCACGAACTTGCCGATTTACACCAACCTGTTCAGAATACTGTTACATTGCAATCAAACGTTTTGGCTTGTACCGAGGAGCAAAATTAGGGATTAAGCGTATTTTACGCTGCACTCCTTATAATCCAGGAGGATATGATCCCGTACCATTAGAAGAGGATATTTAATTAATGGGATTTCTATACACGATATTCGGACAATTACTGTACTACATCTATATGTTTGTCCGAAACTACGGTATTTCCATTATTATCTTTACCGTTGTTGTTAAGTTGTTATTACTTCCACTAAATATTAAATCAACTGAATCAATGCGTGAGATTCAGAAGTTAAGTGGTGTAATGACTTATCTACAAAAGAAGTACCGTAATAATCCGGAAAAGTTAACCCAGGTCCAAACACAACTCTATAAGATCTATAACGTTAATCCGTTAGGGGGTTGTTGGCCGTTGTTAATCCAGTTACCGATTATCTATGGTTTGTTTGGTGCTTTAAGAAATCCAACTGAATATGTTTTTACTCACGGAGCAGCCGAAGCTGCAGCTGCGAGTCAACCATTCTTATGGATTCCAAG
>CANQOZ010000187.1 GCA_947625585.1 uncultured Eubacteriaceae bacterium | reverse complement strand
TAAAAATTGTTATAGTAATGATAACAATACTAAAATCGTTCGAATAGGTTGAAGGTGAAAAATGAACCAGGATAATATTGATTTAAATACTCGAAAACAATTACTTGAAGAAGAAGCAAATAATGGAAATGTTGATGCAATGGTTGAATTAGCTCAAACTTATGCTAAAGATAACGACTTTAATAATGCTGAAGTTTGGTGGACAAAAGCAGCTGATCAAGGTAATGCACTCGCTATGTTTAATGTAGGTTGGATCTATGACAATTTAAAAAAGAATTTATTTAAAGCAAGGATCTGGTATGAAAAGGCAGCAAAACTTGGACAGGCTGATGCGATGCATAATTTAGCTATGTTATACCACAATGATTTGAATAACATAGATGAAGCAAAGAAGTGGTATGAAAAGGCCATTGAATTAGGAAGTGTTAGCTCAATGCAAAATCTAGGATATTTGTATGATGTTAACCTTGGTAATCCAGAAGAAGGCATTAAATGGTTTAAAAAAGCTGCTGAATTAGGTAATACGGATGCAATGAATAATATGGCCATTACCTATGTTGAAAACAATAACCTGGATGAAGCAGTAAAATGGTATACCAAAGCTGCAGACCAAGGAAATATTACTGCAATGTTTAATCTTGGTAATTTGTATAGGGAAGATTTAAAAGATTTAGAAAAAGCTAAAGAGTATTATAAGAAAGCAGCTGATCTCGGAGATAGCAGTGCTATGCTTAATCTAGGCGCCACATATGAAGACCTAAAAGATTATAAGCAAGCTGAAAAATATTATAAATTAGCAGCTGATAACGGAATCGATGATGCTTTAATGAACATAGCTATAATGTATGAATTTATTCTTAAAGATATTGAAAAAGCTCGATACTGGTATATTAAAGCTGCTGAAAAGAACATCCCTGCTGCTATTTTTAATCTTGGAATGATCTATATGGAACAAGATAAAGAATATGAACTAGCACGACGTTGTTATGAAAAAGCAGGTAAACTGGGCTATGTCGATGCTTACCATAATTTAGGTTATATCTATAACAAAAAGTTTAAGGATTATGAAAAAGCTATTGAAGCTTACAAGAAAGCAGCTGAGGCAGGTAATGATAGAGCGATGCATTCGATAGGTTTGATTTACTACACTGAATATAAAGACTTAGAAGAGGCAGCTAAATGGTTTGAAAAGGCCGCCAGTCTCGGTAATGTTTCAGCAATGTATAATGCCGGTAACCTCTATGCACGTTTTCTAAACAACCCGACAAAAGGTAAGGAATGGCTCAAGAAAGCTGCAGATAATGGAAATTCCAAAGCAATGTTTAACCTAGGACTCTTAGCAATAAATGATAATAATAAAGCCGAAGCTTCAGAATGGTTAAAAAAGGGAATCGATGAGGGTGATGATCTTATTGAATTAATGGCAAAAGTAATAAATGAACAATCAGGTCAAAATTAGCAATTTAGTCACGAGTAATGGAAATATAAATGTATTTAAATATACGACGTAAAATAGTTAACGTTTACATTAGATACGATTTAACGTCAACTTGTATCAGAAGATAGATATAAGTTGACGTTATTTTAAATTATTTAATTTCTTCTACATCATTCTCTAATTCACGGATTACTTTTGCTGGAACACCAGCAACAAGTGAATTATCTGGTACGTCTTTCGTTACAACAGCTCCAGCCGCTACAACAACGTTGTTTCCAATAGTTACTCCAGGCAATATGGTTACATTTCCACCAATCCATACATCGTTACCAATGTTTACAGGTTTACCTATTCCTAGATGATTTCTTCTCCCTTGGGGATTTAATGGATGATTTACTGTTGAGATCATAGTATTTGGACCGATCCAAACGTAATCGCCAATATTAACAGGCATAATGTCTAGGATAGTAACATTATAATTGGCTAAAAATTCATCACCGACGTGAATATTCTTTCCGTTGTCACACATAAATCCGGGAAGAACTGTTGGTCCTTTTCCGACAGATCCAAAGAACTCCTTTAAGAAGGCTTCCTTTTCACTATTTGTAGCATCGTTATCTTGTAATTTCTTTAGTTGTTTACAACCTGCAATTGCATTTAACTTCCTAGCATTAACGTCTTTATCATAAAAATCATATGGTAATCCTGCATCCAATTTTTCAACTTCTGTCATTCCTTCACCTCTTTACTTCTTTATTTCAACAAAATTCTAAGATTAGATTATCAAAATCAAAATTTTAGTTATTACAAAATTATTAGAATTTTTGTAAAATGATTTTATGAACAAAGAGAGACAACTCCGTCATTTAGAATTCTTAAGTAGGGAGAATCTTAAACGGCACCATCATTTTGATGAGGAAATGTATCAATATGAATTATTAAAAATTGGTGATCCAAAAGCAATTAAAGAAAGTGTCAAAATGCTCTCGTCTAATTTACCTGGTCACATTTCAGATGATCCGGTAAGAAATTTTAAATATCTATTTGTAGCTTCAATAACCATTGCTACAAGAGCTGCCATTTCCGGTGGAATGGATGAAGAAACAGCTTACAACATAAGTGATATGTTCATTTTACAAATGGATAATCTTACAACAGTTGAACAAATTAAAGATCTACACAAAGAAATGTTTACTTATTTTGTTCAAGAAATGAACAAACTCCAAA
>CANQOZ010000186.1 GCA_947625585.1 uncultured Eubacteriaceae bacterium | reverse complement strand
GATCCGAGGCCTGTAACTCAAAGACTAGAACCGGCAAAACCACTCTTAACAGGTACAAGAGTTATTGATACATTTTTTCCATTAGCAAAAGGTGGTACAGCAGCAATTCCTGGCGGCTTTGGTACTGGTAAGACTATGACTCAACAGCAATTAGCTAAATGGAGTGATGCTGACGTTATTATTTACATTGGTTGTGGAGAACGTGGTAATGAAATGACTGAAGTTATTGAAGATTTTCCAAAACTTGTTGATCCTCGGTCAGGTAAGTCAATAATGGAACGAACAGTTATGATTGCCAATACGTCTAACATGCCAGTTGCAGCTAGAGAAGCTAGTATTTATACCGGAATTACCATTGCCGAATGGTTTAGAGACATGGGTTATAGTGTCGCTATTATGGCTGACTCAACTTCAAGATGGGCTGAAGCATTAAGGGAAATATCAGGTCGACTTGAAGAAATGCCAGCTGAAGAAGGTTATCCAGCTTATTTATCTTCTAGAATTGCAGAATTCTATGAACGAGGCGGTTCCGTTAAAACACTAGGAAATCAGGAAGGTTCTGTTTCAATTATCGGAGCAGTTTCGCCAGCAGGTGGTGACTTTTCTGAACCTGTTACTGAAAACACGAAACGTTTTGTAAATACTTTTTTAGGACTTGATAGAGAACTCGCTTATTCAAGACACTATCCAGCTATTAACTGGTTAACTTCTTATTCTGGTTATACGAAAGATCTTGGAGATTGGTATGATGAGGAAGTTTCTGATGGTTTTATTCCATTAAGGAATAAAATGTTGGATCTATTACATCAAGAAGATAAACTACAGGAAATGGTAATGTTAATCGGTGAAGATGCTCTTCCAGATGACCAAAAATGGATCCTCAATGCTAGTAAGCTTTTAAGAGTTGCTTATTTACAACAAAATTTCTTTGATGATATTGATGCCTATGTCCCACTAGATAAACAATACAGAATGTTACAACTCATTGATCATATCTATGAGCGTGGTTTAGAAGGATTAAGGCAGGGTATTCCAAGTTCAGAATTAATCAATCAAGATCTTAACGATAAGATCAGTAAGATGAAATATACTATCCCGAATGATGATTTAAGCGGTATTGAAGAACTAGAAAAGGAAATTGATAAATATTACGACGATTTACTTAAAAGGTACCGATGAAGAAAGAATATTTAAAAATTGATAATATCAATGGACCAATCATAGAAATTGATGATGTTGATGATGTTTTCTATGGAGAGATCGTAAATATTAGGGATAAGAATACCGGAGAAAAAAGAACTGGTAAAGTTATCAAGTTAGATGAAGATAAAGCTTCTATTCAAGTATTCCAGTCAACATCCGGTCTTTCAGCAGAGAATTCCAGAACTGTTTTTACAGGAAACAATTTTGAAATTCCTGTTGGAAATGAAGTATTAGGTCGTGTTTTTAATGGAGTAGGGGAACCAATTGATAATGGTGGTCCAATCTATGCAACAGAGTATAAAGATATAGAAGGTGCTCCAATAAATCCACTTAGTAGACAATATCCAAGAAACTTTATTCAAACTGGAATTTCTTCAATTGATGTCTTAACTACTTTAATTAGAGGTCAAAAACTTCCAATTTTTTCAGGTAACGGTTTATCTCATAATCAATTAGCCGCACAAATAGTTAAACAAGCAAAAATTACTGGTGAAGGTGATGATAATTTTGCTATTGTTTTTTGTGCAATTGGTGTAAAACATGATGACGAAAAGTTCTTTAGAAAAACTTTTGAAGAAGCTAACGTTATGGACCATGTTGTTATGTATATTAACTATGCTAATGATCCAGTTGCAGAGCGTGATACAGCTCCTCGTTGTGCTTTAACAACAGCAGAATATTTAGCTTTTGAAGAAGGTAAGGATGTTCTTGTTATTGTTAGTGATATGACAGCATACGGAGAAGCTTTACGTGAAATTAGTTCGGCTCGTGAAGAAGTTCCAAGTAGGAAAGGATATCCAGGTTATCTTTATTCTGATTTAGCCAGTCTCTATGAAAGAGCCGGAATGATTAAGGATTCTAAAGGATCAATTACGTTAATTCCTATTTTAACAATGCCAAATGATGATATAACACATCCAATTCCTGATTTAACGGGATTTATTACGGAAGGACAGGTTGTATTAGGTAGAGATCTTGAACAACAGAGTATCTATCCGCCAATTGATATTTTACCTTCATTATCTCGTCTTATGAAAGATGGAATTGGGGAAGGTTATACAAGAGAAGACCATCAAGACTTAGCTAATCAGTTATTTGCTGCTTATTCTAAAGTAATGGAAGTCCGTGATTTAAGTCAAATTATGGGAGAAGATGACCTTAGTGAAACGGACAAAAAGTACATGGAATTTGGTAGAGAATTTGAAAAAAGATTCTTAAACCAGGAATTTAATGAAAACCGAACTATTTTAGATAGTTTAAATCTGGGATGGGAACTTTTAACAATACTTCCAAAGACAGAGTTAGATCGTTTAAGTCCTGATTTAATCAATAAATACTATCCTGAAAATACGAGATATTTACAAGAGGAAATTGTAAATGGCTAAGAGAGTTACTCCAACTAGAGCTAATCTTTTAAAACAGAAATCACAATTAGCTTTTTCTGCTAAAGGTTATAACTTATT
>CANQOZ010000185.1 GCA_947625585.1 uncultured Eubacteriaceae bacterium | reverse complement strand
CTTATTAGCCTAGTAGTGGTGGAATTGTAGCCACCCGTCTGTTCAGACATTAAAAAAATCTGTTGTTTCTATTTTAGGACTAAATTATGTCAGGATAATTCGGTTCTTATTTTCTGTTCTTTCTAAAGTATTAGAAAAATAGGTGACAGCAGTCTACAATAGAGAAATAATTAAAGGATTAAAAAACAAAACTGTAATTTTCTATTAAAAAGTATTTAGAGTATTAATTAAGTATTAGTTAAGCTTTTATTTTTCTATATAATGTCTTCGATTACAAAAAGATAAATATTGACAATAAAGATATACTTGATTTAGAAATTACATTTAACCTATTTATCATTAAATTACAAGAAAGGAGATGATTATTATTAATATTAAAATTTATCCGAATATGCTCAAGTATTTGGTGGAACAAGTTGAAAATAGTGAAACTAATGACGAAATTAATGAGATTGTCACCTCCTGGATTAATGAGACCAAGATTCCAAATTTAACAAGCATTAGGAAAGTAAGTAAATCTTTAAATATCCCATTTGGATATTTTTTTCTAAAAAATCCACCTAACGAGAACAAGATTATTACTGAGTTTCGAACTTTCAATAATAAAAAACTCGATACTTTTAGCTCAGAATTAAGGGATACTGTAATTTATATGCAGCAGATTCAAAATTGGATGTCCGATTATAATCGTGCCAATTTTAGTTTAGTGTATAAACAAGTATTAAATAGAGAGATGTCCATCTTAGAAGCAGCTAATATAATCAGAGACAAATTAGATCTACCATATGATTGGATGTTTAAAAATAAGGACACTGGTTCTGCTTTTAAATATATACGTCAAGTTTGTGGAAATAACAATGTTCTAGTTATGTTGAATTCGACAATAGAACATCATAATAATAGAAAACTTGATTTAGGTGAGTTTAGAGCATTTATCTTATTAGATCCATATGCTCCGCTTATATTTATTAATAGTAGAGACACAGAGACTGGACGACTTTTTTCAATTTTACATGAATTAGTACATTTATTCTTAAATGAAAATTATTTATATAATGAAAACGAGATTAATATAGATGATCGAAATGATGAATTTTTTTGTAATGAAGTAGCTGCAGAATTACTAGTTCCAGAAACCTTACTAAAGGAAAACTTTGATCTGAGAAATAATAATTTAGATCAAGAAATTTCTCGTTTAGCACGAGTTTTTAATTGTAGTAAGTTTGTTATTTTAAATCGGCTAAAAAATCTTAAAATGATTTTAAATTCTGATTTCTATAATTTACTTAAAATTTATAAGAATATAGTAACAGAAACAAATAAAACTAAAGGTGATGGACATCCACCATATTCGGTTGTTAAAAAATTTAAGTATGATTCAAATTTCGTCAATGCTATTAATCAAAGTGTTTTAGAAGGTCAAACATCCATTACTGATGCTTTAGACTTAACGAAAACGAATTTAAAAACATTTGATGAATTAGTTAATAATAAAAATGTCTGAAGAAAAGTTTATAATTGACACAAATTGTTTCTTAGAACCATACAAAAATTATCTTCCTTTTGAAGTAGCTCCAGGATTTTATAAAGCTTTTAAAGAAGTACTTAAGCAACCAAATGTATTCGTTTTAGATAAAGTTATTAAAGAAATAAAGCATTATGATGATGAATTGTTTCAATGGTTGAAACAAATAGATCTAAATGTAATAAAAACGGATGATGCTATTCTTGAAAATTATGGATTAGTTTTAAATAAGTTAGAGGAATCTGGATTTTTTAAAGATGAAAGTTTAGCGATGTGGACTGATGAAAATAAAGCAGACCCATTCTTAATTTCAGCTGCCTATATTAATAATTTAACAGTAATCACTCAAGAAGTTCCAGTAAAGAATTTAAACAAAAAGAATCCCATGAAAAAGGAGCCTAAAATACCAAATGCCTGTTCTTTAATGAATGTAAAATTCGAAAATTTAAGGTATTTTTTTATCAAAATGAAAGTAAAATTTTAGGTAGAGAACTGTAATTAAGGAAATAGGTCATAAGTAACCTTAAAAAGGTTCCATGATCTAGCATAACCTGAACAGAAAAAGCATGAGCAAAACAGAATTTATGTTTACTCATGCTTGTAATTATTTTTTTTCGTTTCCCAAAGTTTAATTCAAACCGACATATTTTAACTATATCTTAATTTTTTGGACGATGTTCACGATACCATTTATAGGTAATCGGTGTTCCTTCATTATGTTTCTTACCACCAACAACTTTACCGATAAACATGTAGTGAGTGCCGATATCGATTTGTTGTTCGATTTCTAATTCGATAGAAACTAGTGTCATTTCCAGTTCTGGACAGCCTGTTACTTCACCAGGTACAAATGGAATTCCTTCAAGTTTATTAATAACATGACCGGAATAGCTTCCAAATTTAGGAATTAAGTCCATATTGTCTTGTGAGAGAATATTGCAGCAGGCAGCTTTTGTCTGTGAAATCATTTGAGCTGTCTTACCACCTTTGTTAATACAGAAAGAGGCTCTTAGAGGTGCATCTGTTACTTGTTGGAAAGTATTACAGACCATACCGTTATCAAACTGAGCTTCACGTGCTGTAATAATATACAGACCATAAGAGCAGTCAAAGAGCAATGACTGGAGACGTTCTTTTTCTTCTTT
>CANQOZ010000184.1 GCA_947625585.1 uncultured Eubacteriaceae bacterium | reverse complement strand
ATTGAGATGCTTAACAGAAGTTTCCGAATATAGATGAGAGAAAGTTTGACATTAAAACAGCCCCCACAACTAGAAACTCTCAATTTCAATTAAAGGGGGACTTTTATTGTCAATTTTCTGCTAACTTTTGCTAATAATATAGTTACTAACCGTATATTACAAATCAGATAAGTACAGTTACAGAATTTTGTGTTAACGTTTACACTCGGAACGTTTTTAGTGTAATCGTTAACACTGATATGACAAAAATATTTATTTCAGATAAAATATACTCCTCTTTGTTAAATATTTAAATTGATATTACAACCATTCTCACTAAATATCTCTATAATTTCATAAACTTCTGGAAAATTCAATTTATGGAACTCAAAGAATCATGCAAATAATAGTAGCTGAAACTATCAACAAAATATTAAAACTGATAAAGGTTCTTTTAGGAAACAAACTGAAAAGAACCTTTTAAATTATTTATTTTTCAAATCTAAAGCTACTTTCCCTAGCCGTTTCCCTAGTTCAAAAGCTTTCTGACAATCGATTGGGAATTGTTTTTCTTTCATTTCTACTTTGTGAACTGGGTCAAACATGCTAGCTTCATATTGACTATAATCTCTGAATTGATAAGTATCACAGGCATAAAGAATTTCAGAATAGCCAAATAAAGCTTCAAAAGCATTAGCCGAATTACCTAAAAGAATTGGATAACCAATTTGGTCCATATAATCTACCGGGCAATTCATAGTATAAATCATAGCAGTTGGCTTAGGTTCAGTTAAGATACTAACTTTATTCCCATTTTCATCAACCATATATGAGGTGACTGGAAATTGTAACCTTTCGAGATAGCATCGAGTTTCACCAGTTGGTTCACCTAAATAGACAGGAGAGCCGACAACTATTACATTTGCCTCCATGGATTTTTCCAGAATAGGAGTTAAATTATCTTTATACTGACATATGTGTTTATCGATAAACTTTTTTCGTTTACACAAAAAGCAACTTATACATCCATGAAATAATTGATCATATAAATTAATTATTTCAGTTTCAAAACCACATTCTTTTAAACCATCAGCGGCTTTTTCTAATAAAGTAACCGTATTCCAATTCTTTTTTCTTGGACTTCCATTTATTAAAACTGCTTTCATTTTAATCCATCCATTTTTTGCTTCATCTTAATTGCTTCTGTTGCAAAATTTTCATCATCTTTAATTTCATTAAGTATATTAGCATAAATGTGATTTAAGGATTCTATGATTGTTGGTATTCCTTGAACCTCGATTTCGTTCAAAATTTGTCTTGTCTTTTTTATTTTAACTGAATCGTTACTTAAATCGATATATAATTCTAGCTTTTTAATTAACTCATCCAATAAATATGGTTGAATTTTTCCATTTTTACTTTCAATTTCAATTATCAAGTTCTTAATTGTAAGTAACTTTGTTCTAAATTCATCATTTATTGTATTTTTTTGAGTTAACTTCTGTATTAATTCTAAACAATACTCTTTCGGTTCTAAATTATTGTCAATTATATTTTCATCAATAGTTTTATCTCTAGTAAAGATATTTTTTAAAATTACTAAAAGAAAAAGAGCTGATAGTACCATACAAACAACTAATAACCATTTGACGTTACTTATAAATGACACAGCCAAAAGAATTAAAGAAAGAAAAATAAGCGTATTTAATGAATTTACTAGATTCATAATTTACAAAATTCCTTTCCCGCTGGACTTATTACGTAAATTTTTTCAAACTTATAATAATCGTAAATTAGATCACTCTGAATATTTTCTAATATATACTTAATAGTTTCTGCTTTATTTTTATGAGTTACTCTCTTGTTATAGTGTCTTAAAATATTTTTTAGATCATTTACTGTTAATTTATTTAACTCTTCAGTTGGTTTATTTAAAATTAATAAACCTTCATTAATAAATTCTCTATGTTGTTTTTGCGGACTTTTTAAAATATTTTCAGTAAATTCGCTAGGATAATCTCCTTCATTTAGGAATAATTTCTTATTATCACACCATTTAAGAAAAGCTATATTTTTAAAACTATCATAATCAGTATCTTGAGATGAATCCTTTATATTTGTTGATTCATAAGTTGGTTCTTGCTTTGGCTTTTTATCAATATTCCATTCTTTATCTTTTAGAGTATTTGGTATTATATCATTACTCTCAAAATGGTCAGTTTTATCTTTCTCAACACTATAGGAAACGTTTTGAATAATTTTATCTTCTTCTAATTCTTGTTGTTTTAAATTAATATTTTTATCTTCCGTTTCATTTAGAGGAATTTCGACTTTCGGTTTAATTTCAAGATTATCTATTTCTTTTCTATAATAAATAATCCAATAAGACCAAATAACAAATGAAATATAAAGACCAATAATGACACTAAATTCTATTGTTAATCTATCTGGTTTAAAGTAATAAATTAAAGCGGCAATTAACAATAAAAGTATAGTGTTCTTTATATATAAATTGAGTCTTTCTTTTGCAGTGATTCTTTTGCTACTCATATTACCAACAATTCCCACATAAATCATAATCATTCAAGTCAATAGGACCTTCTATGATTTGTTTATTACTCTCTTTCATTTTAGCTACTGCGCTACATCCCGGATATTTATGAAGCTTTTTAGTATTTTTGTTATAAATAAAGGTTCCATTAGCAGTATTACCTTGACTACTAGAACTACTATAGTTATTAGAGTTTGATTGTGCAGC
>CANQOZ010000183.1 GCA_947625585.1 uncultured Eubacteriaceae bacterium | reverse complement strand
TTAATCGATGCCTATGAAGAAAAAGGAACTTCTATAATTGGTGTTCAAAAGGTTCCAAAATCTGAAGTAAATAAGTACGGAATAGTTAGTACGGAAGGAACAGGTAAGATAGAACGTTTAAAGGGAGTTGTTGAGAAACCTCCTGTAGACAAAGCTCCTTCTGATTTAGCTATTGTTGGGCGCTACATTATGGAACCCGAAATTTTTGAAATTTTAGAAAATACGGGTAAAGCTAAAGATGGTGAAATCCAACTTACAGATGCTATCGAAACTATGATTAAGAACGGTCCAGTTTACAGTTGCGAGATCGATGGACGTCGTTATGATATGGGAAGTAAAGAGGGTTTCTTAGAAGCTACCATTGAATTCGGGATTCGTAGAAATGATCTAAAAGATGATTTTCTAAAATATTTAAGTGGTCTTTTTGATTATTTAAAACAGGAAGATTTAATTTAAGCCGCTTATCGTTGGTAATGTAATTCCAATTTGGATACATTGAGAAATAAGAATAAAACGCTGTTTTTGCGATTTGTTTAAAATCGCTATATTTAGAATTATAATTAAAGTAATCTAAGCGAAAAATTATCGGAGGATAACCATGGGTTACAAAGAGCTTTATCAAGAATGGAAAGACAATTCCAAAATTGATCCAGAGCTAAAAAAAGAATTAGAAGAATTAACTGATGAAAATGAAATAGAAGATAGGTTTTATACTTACTTATCTTTCGGTACCGCTGGAATGCGTGGTAAATTGGGAGCTGGTACGAACCGTATGAATAATGTCATGGTTGCTCGTGCTACTTATGGACTAGCTCAGCAATTGATCCAGGCAGATGAAGCTAATAAACAAAAGGGTGTAGCGATTGCTTATGATTCAAGAAATAAATCAACTGAATTCGCACAAACTGCTGCCCGTGTTTTAGCTGCTCAGGGTGTTAAAGCTTATATTTTTGATTCACTAAGACCAACACCAGAATTATCATTTGCTGTTCGTTACCTTGGTTGTGCTGGTGGTATTATGATCACTGCTTCCCACAATCCAAGAGAATATAACGGATATAAAGTTTATGGTCCGGATGGAGCTCAATTAGCAAATGAAGCTGCTGATACAGTCGTTGAAATTATTGAAGGCGTTGATAACTACTTTGATATTCCTGAAGCAAATTATGATGAAGCTGTTAAGGAAGGACTAATTGAAGTAGTAAGCAAGGAAGTCGATGATGCTTATATCAAGGCTGTTGAAGATGTTATCCATATGGATCAAAAGAGCGATCTTGTTATTGTTTATACACCACTTCATGGGACTGGCAATCTACCTGTTCGTCGTGTCTTAAAGGATATGGGCTTTGATAAAGTCTATGTTGTTGAAGAACAGGAACTTCCAAATGGAGATTTCCCAACAGTTGAATATCCAAATCCAGAATTTAAGGAAGTATTTACACTAGCTATTGATTTAGCAGAAGAAGTTGGAGCAGACTTAATCTTAGGAACAGACCCTGACGGCGATAGAGTTGGTGTTGTTAATAAAAATAAAGACGGTGAATATGTTGTATTTACCGGAAACCAAACAGGAGCTCTACTTGTAAACTACATGCTCGAAACCAGAAAAGAATTAAAAGGTGATCTTGCTATTATCAAATCTATTGTAACAAGTGAAATGGGAACCGTTATTGCAAAAGACCACGGTGCTGAAATGGTTGACGTTCTAACTGGTTTTAAATATATCGGCGAACATATTACGGACTGGGCAAAAACAGGGGAAAAGACTTTTGTTCTAGGATTTGAAGAAAGTTATGGATACCTCACTGGTGAATATGCTCGTGACAAAGATGCAGTTGTTGCTTCCGCTTTAATCTGTGAAATGGCAGCTTATTATAAAGAAAAGGGAATGACCCTGTATGATGCTCTAGAAGAACTTTACAAAAAATACGGTTATTACAAAGAAGAAGTTAAATCGTATGAAATGGAAGGTAAAGAAGGAGCTCAAAAGATTAAAGACATTATGGAAAAATTCAGGGAAAATTCCATTAATGAATTTGGTGATGAAAAGTTGAAGACTTCCATTGATTATCAAAATGGTAAAGTAACAGATACTGAATCCGGTGAAATAACGGAAACAGGATTACCAGAATCCAATGTTTTAAAATCCATTTATGATAAAAACTCATGGTTTGCACTCAGACCTTCAGGTACTGAACCAAAATTAAAAGTATATTTTTCAACAACAGGTAAAACTGCTGAAGAAGCTGAAAAGAAAATGGTAGAACTTCAGGATTCAGTTGACCAATTATTAAACGAAGTATAATAAAAACCGGCTGGGATTGTTCCTAGCCGGATATTTTTTTGTTCATTTGTCTCCATATTTATAGAAATTTCGATTAGAGGTTAAGTTAATACTTAAATTGATGCCACTGAAGAACAAATATTTTGGCTAGGTAAATTAAAAATATCAAGCAATTAAGAATTTAAAATTTTACTGCTGTTATGATTTCCTAGCAATGAGATAAATAAACAAACTGAACAAAACCAGGTAGATAGCTTAACGTAAACTGCCGCAATCGTTGTTTTGTTATCCATAAAATCCACTTTAATTAATCTTTGAAACGTTCAGTAACATTTCATTAAATCATGTTTTAATAAAGTATAATTTAATGAAGTAAAATTTATTAAATTATACTTTAATTAAATTAATTTTATTAAAACTTAATTGAATATGCTTATTTATTTCGATAAAATAGTTTT
>CANQOZ010000182.1 GCA_947625585.1 uncultured Eubacteriaceae bacterium | reverse complement strand
TTGATTTATGTGATTCACTCTCAGTCCGTTTTGGCGATCCAAGACGTTTTGGTCGTTTTTGGTTAGTTGAAAATGAAGAGTTAGAACAAATCACCGGAATCAATAAGCTTGGAATTGAACCGTTAGACGATAATTTAACAGGACAATATCTACAGGAGCATTTACAAAACAGAAAGAAAGCTATTAAAACCTTACTTCTAGATCAGGATATTGTAGCTGGTATTGGTAATATCTATGCTGATGAAATCCTATTTACAGCTGGAATACTACCTATGCGTAAAGCTAACAGTTTAACTGAATCCGAATTTGACCGGTTAGCTAAAGCTATTCCAAAAGTAATAACAGAAAACATCGAAACCTGTGAAAGTAAAAATAATAACAGCCTTCCAAATTTATTAGATTACAGAACAAGCGAAACCATTAGAATTTACAATCATGATGGTCAACCTTGTCCAAATTGCAGTCAAGAACTTGTTAAAACTAAGATTAATGGTAGAACAACAACTTATTGTCCAGAATGCCAACATTAATCTTGTTTTAATTCCTTTTCTTCGTCTGAAATAATTACACCACCAAGTCCTTCTTCCTGTTCACGTTCTTCTTTAAATAGATCGTCATTGAAGGTATCTTCAATATTTTCTGGAAGGACCAGATTTAGGACGATTGAAATTACAAATACGATTGCAACAACATTTTGAGCAAAAATATTTTGGATAATTTCAGGAAAGATTGCAAACAGATCTGGAGTTAATGTGAATCCCATACCAATAATAAGTGATAGAGCAGCTATTAAGCTGTTTCGTTTGGTAAATCCACATTTAGAGATCATTTCAATTCCTGTTATTAAGATCTGTCCAAACATAAGTAAGGTACAACCACCTAGAACACAGTTTGGAAGTGTATTAAAGAACGTAGAAATAATATTAAAGAAAGAAGCTAGTACCAGGATTAAAGCTCCCATTAGTAAGGTAAAGCGGTTAACGATTCCTGTCATAGCAACAAGTCCAACATTCTGAGAGAAAGAAGTAACAGGCATACAACCAAAGAAGCTGGAAATAGCAGAGCAGTAACCATCAGCACAGATTGAACCACCTAATTCTCTTGTTGTTAGATCTCGATGCAGTCCTGACTCAGCAACAGCTGTTGTATCTCCAAATGTTTCAGTTAATGAAACTAAGAATATTAAAGTTACGGAAATAATTGCACTGATATTAAATTTTGGGATAAACGGCATAATTTGCGGGAGACTGATTGCATATGAGGTTGGATCTGAAAAGACAGAAAGGTCCACCATTCCAAAGAATAGGGATACAATGTAACCGACGACAAGTCCCATTAAGATGGAAATCTGCTTAATAAATCCTTTACCAAAAACTTGAAAGAGCATTGCTACTATTAAAGTAATAGATCCAACGATCCAGTTTTGAGCAGAACCAAAATCAGGCGCACCTTGACCACCACCGAAATAATTAGCACCAACTTCAAAGAGTGAAAATCCAATAGCTGTTACAACACAACTAGAAACAATCGGTGAGATTAACTTCTTCCAATAACGAGCAAAAAGACCAAGGGTTCCTTCAATAATTCCACCAACCAGGATAGCACCTATTACAGTAGCATAATCGTATTCCTGAGCGATGAAGGAAAGAATAGGAACAAAAGTAAAACTAATACCCATGATAACGGGTAAACCTGAGCCAACTCTCCAAACAGGATAGAGTTGAACAATAGATGCAACACCAGCGACTAAAAGAGTCGTCTGGATTAACCGAGCAGTCTCAGCAGAGTCCAATCCAGCAGCTGAGGCAACAATTAACATAGGAGCAACGTTAGCTAAAAACATAGCTAAAACATGTTGTAAACCGAGAGGGATAGCATTTTGCAAGGGAACGCGACCATCTAATCTGGTTACGTTCTCAACGGAAACCGGTAGATCCGGATCTCCGCTCTTAAACCAACTCATTTTATTTTCCTCCTAAAAGTTAAATGAAAACTTTGTCTTTTGGATAGAAGTATTATAGCAAAAATAATCCTATTTCTAATTTATTACCCTGGAAATGATGTTATCTACCGTTATAAGTGTTTGGATTTGATTTGCAATTCCAATTAGACAGCGAATTTGAGGAATCAGTGAGGATTTGAAGAATAAATTTGATGAAGACGTTTTCACTCGGCGATTTTCGGAAAATATCCAATTTATGCGATATACTTAAATATTCTTATTGTTGCGCAGCTGATAACGTTTACACTAAAAACATTTTTTACACATGTTGATATAAATAAAGCCCTACACAAAATCTATTTGTGTAAGACCACCGTAACAATCAAACTTCTATACCTTCGTTAATCTCAATTAACTTTTTAAAGATTAACTATACTAATTTTTCTAGATAGGCTTGAACAAATTACTACTCAGTTTTAAAGCTCAGTTTAAGAAATAATCCTTTTAAAATACAACAATAGTTCAAGTTTAAAACAAATGAGCAGGACTCCCCTGTTCTAGTTATTGTAGTTATCCTAGTTAAATATCATTGCAATTAAAATGATTATTGCTGAAGCTTCCTACAGAATAGAAATACTTCAGCAATCTGAAAGAATTATTTAAAACATTGTGCATTTACTTGAACGAACAAATGATGTTTTAATAAATTTTTCAATTTTTAAGATTAAAAATCTTGAATCAATTACAAAAATAAACAAATTATTGTTGCCGTAACTTACAACAATTCGAATTAAAAATTATGCGATT
>CANQOZ010000181.1 GCA_947625585.1 uncultured Eubacteriaceae bacterium | reverse complement strand
GCTCTTTACCAGTTGAACCGATATCTTGTCCTAATTCACCAAAATCACCCCAGCCGATTGAACCGACATGAGCTTTAGCCATAATGCCACTATTAGGAATATTAAGCTCTGTTATACGGAACGCCTCCATACGCCTTTCTTGCCCAACTGTACCCGCTATGGCTCCATCTGCTACTTCTGGCTGCCAGCCAATGAAGGCTGAATGAGCTCTATATTTAATTAAACTCATAATTACCTCTTTTTTGAGAAATAAAAAAAGACCCACCGAAGTGAGTCTAAGAAATAAAAAACCGCCCTATTACTAGAGCGGCTACATTAATAATTCACTTTATTTATTCGACTTTAATTTTGATATAATAATTAATGCATTTATTATCATAATAAAAACCTATAATTATGATAAATCTAATAAATGTAAGGTGGTGACATAAATGATGATATGTACTTTAATTGAAACCACAATAAACTTTATTGTTCGTTTAATTCGTCTAGAATAACTTGAGCGTCTTTAGCATTTGCTGAAATATTATTATTTTTCCAGTAACACCATAAACCTACAATAACGTCATAGATATTATTAACCATCATAGTAACTTCTTCGTTGACAATAGTTAAGTGTACCCAGCCATAATTTGTGGCTATAGTGTTATATAGTCCTGCTAACAATAAAATTAAATTAACAATCCAATTAATTGTTTCTTTTTTATTCTGTTGTTCTGTTATCACTTTTTTTCACCTTTCTTTTTTGGCAAATTTTGGACTTCATTAAATAACTTTGCCGCTATACCATTTCCACCTAACGATTCGTAAAGATTGAATAATTCACCTAAATGTTCTAAGTCGTCAACATTTATGTCTGCATTATTTAAAAATTCTTTACATTCTTTAAAGACTTCGTTGTGTAGTAATGCTTTGTTAATTCTTTGAGCATCTTCCGCAGTTTTAGCAATTTTTTTGATTTCTTTATCTAAATCTTTAATCGCTTCTGTGTTTTTTATATTAGGGTCCGTTATATTTCTTTTAAATGTTCTTTTTAAAGGTTCCCAAAAAACAGCAAGAAGTATTGCCCACAACGGAGTGAGGGTAACTATCCAATCTTTTGCTACGACTAACCAAGTTGGCACCATATATCACTCCTTTAAAAAAAATGAGAATAAAAAAAAGAGCCTTTCGGCTCTACATGAATAAATTATAAAATTAAGAAAATGAAAAATAACCTTAATAAGATTATAACATACTTATTTTAGAAATAAAGTAAAAACTTAAATTCTAGTTTCTTGAACTTGACTTTCCTGATTCTGTTCTTCGTTCAATCTTGTAATTACTCCTTAAATATTTCTATTCTTAGAATAATATAAGATTGTTTAAGATTAAAGAATTAATTCACTTCACCAACTCATTCAAGTAATAAGTCAACTGTTTTTGTCTTAAAACTTTCTCTTTGTCTAAGAGGTCGATTAAGTTTGTGAAATTGTCTAAGACTGATACGATTTCTTTTTGCTCGGTTAAACTTAACTCTGGAATATCAAAATTAAGAAAAACTTTCTTAACTAAATTAGGAATGCCTGCCCCTTGTTTAGATTGTTTTATTTTGCTTTCAATACTTTTTAAAGAATAGTATAAGTATTTATTACAAAAATTTTCGTTAATAAGATTTAATACATAACAATGGTTTCCAGCTAGAAAGTTAGAAGTAACGAAATTTACATAACCTGCATTTTCACCGCCTTGACTAACAATAACTTTATTCTTTTTATTATTATAAGTATTAGTCATATTTGACGGATTTATTCCACCATTATAATAAGGGTATAATCCTTCTTCATTTAAAAGATCTTTTGTAACTTGCTTACCTGTGAATAAAGAAACGATTTCTTTCAGCTTAATTTTTGGAATGTTGTTTAAACTGTTAAAAATATAATATGAATAATACTCGAACTGTTTCTTTCTTAGTTCAATCTCTTTATCAATTAAAGTAATAAGATTGGTAAATAAGTCAAGTATACTTGCTATTAAGCGTTGCTCTTTTAGCGGTGGTAAATTGATAGTTATTTTCTTAACCATTGGAGCAGTTAATTGTTTAATGCTACCACCAGCTAAGTTAAAAGTAACCGTCTTTAGAAAATAAGATAAATACTTAGTATCTAAATCCTCATTTGGTATTAGACAAATTAAACGAATAGCAGGAAAATATGGATAATCTCTATACTCTGAATAACCAATCGTACCACGAGCAGAAACAGTAACGCTTGGTACGTTAATAACAGCTTTATCTGTAAAGCCCCTTAAAGCATTTTCACCAATTCCATTAGTTAATATTGGTGTGTTAAACTCTTCTGTTTTAATTTCAGAAAAATTATTCTTGTCAATATCACCACCAACTATTATTTCGCAAATATCACCTAACTTAAGCTCCATGTCAAAATTATAGCAATCTACTTTTAACTACAGCTTAAATTACTTGACTTTATCAAAAACACTCATACTATGCAGGGATAGTTAGGCGGGTGGGTTAGTCAACTCCACCAGCTATTCCTCTAAATTGAAGAGTTAACAAATTATTGTCGTTAGGTTGAATTTCAATAGTCCATTTTTTATTTTTTTCTAGCTCTACAGCGTTAACAGCCCTCTACAATTTCTTTTATATCTTGCTCAAATGGACTAGGGAAAATTATATGAAACTATTATAGCAGAGATTAAATTTCTTCAAAATTAATTTTGTAACCACTTTTTGATTCTCTAACAACAGTTAATTTATAAT
>CANQOZ010000180.1 GCA_947625585.1 uncultured Eubacteriaceae bacterium | reverse complement strand
TTCCCCGGTTTCAATACCTTTCTTTCCGTTATGTTCACCAGCGAATACCATACGGTCAACAGCTGCATTTGGGAATACAGCAACTTCATCAAGTTCGTCTTCCGTAACTTCACCGGTTTTTAACAATTCGTCTTTTAGGATATCTGTTCCCATCATGGCATTTTCGCAAGCGATTACAATTGCTTTTTCTTTATTCTTGCCAACTCTCTGTTTAAGAGCTTTAGCTAGAAGCGGTGCAATTTTAGCTAGGTTTGTTGCCATAACGGATGTTGTAATTATTTCAGCATCCTGCAATTCGTCGATTACCTTCTCAGGTTCCTTAATCGTTGAATAGGCATCCACATTGTCAATTACCTTTTCTTCAAAATTATTGTTAATATCAAAGAGCGGATACTCCTTATTGTTATGAATTTCATCAACGACGTCATCAACGACATCTGCAAAGATAACTTCATAACCACTATCATGTAAAAGTTCAGCAATAAAACCTCTACCGATTAATCCTGCTCCGAATTGTACTGCCTTTTTATCTGGCATTTTTCTCTCCTTTATTATTATGATTTAATTATATTGTTGCGATTGCTTGTTGTCAATAGAAAAATCGAAATTAATCCCAAATTATTTATTGTGAAATATTGCAATTATAACTTTTGTTAAGTTGGGATTCGCAATTTCGAGTACTTTCTATCGAATTGTAACCGTTTGAAAGTAAAATTAACATAAAGAAAGAGCAATTGCAATTAACAAGAAAATCAAACAAAAAAGTTGGGATTAATTGGCAAATGATCATAAAATGCTTTATAATATGGTTGGGAGTTGATTATGAAAAAATCGTTAACAGCAGACAGGAGAAACCAAATCGCAAGAATACTGGTTCAAGAGGGCAGCATTAAAGTTGGAGAGCTCGCCAAGCGATTTGGAGTATCAACTGAGACTATTAGAAAAGATATTATTTGGTTAGATAAAGAAGGAATAGCTGAGAAGGAACATGGTGGAGCTGTTTCTAAAAGTGAACTAGTTGAACGTATTATAGACGATAAAGTAGATATAAACTCAAAGGAAAAGGGAAAGATTGCTAGAAAAGCTATTGAACTTATTCCACAAAACGGGGCAGTGATTATTGATGCTGGTTCAACTAATATTGCTATAGCTAAAGAACTCAACTTATTTAAAGACTTAACAATCTTTACAAATTCGCTTTCTATTGCCAATTTATTATCTCAATCGGATAATGATGTCTATTTAATTGGTGGGAAACTGCGACCAAGTTCTAAGGCAACAATCGGTGGCTGGACAGATTTAATTTTAGATAACATCCATGCTGATGTAGCTTTTTTAGGCTCCGATGGTTTTAATGGTTTGCCAGGACCTTCAGCTGTATCTTATTCAGAAGCTGACTTTAAAAAGAAGGTAATTGAATCAGCTACAAATGTTTATACAGTGGCTGACAGTAGTAAATTTGATAATACCGGCTTATTTGCTTATAGTGATTGGAGCGATTTGACAGGACTTATAACTGATGATGGAATTTCGGATGATAAGTTGGAAAAAATTAGAAATAAGACGGATGTATTAATTGCAAGCTAATTGACAGGATCTTAACAAGAATGTATAATAAAAAGTCCTGGGCACCAGTAGTTCATCGGTAGAATGTGAGCTTCCCAAGCTCAAGAGGTGAGTTCGATTCTCATCTGGTGCTCATTGAATTTAGAAAGAAAACCATCCTATAAAATTATTCTTAAAAAGGTCCAGATCATCTGGGCCTTTTTTAGATACAATGATTTAATTTTCGAAGCTTATTAAATTCTTTATTCATTTTCATCTGGTTCTTCTAATAGAATTTTCCAAGAACCAGTTTGATTATTTCCGATTCTTTCAATAAATCCATTTACTTTGAGTTTTTGTATAAATCTTTGCACTTGCCGTTTACTTAAATTCAGTTCTAAAGCTATTTGTGATTGAGTTATTTTTGAGTTTTCCCGAATAAGGTCTAAAATTAAAGCTTCATTTGAAGATAATTCATTATCATGATTATTTTCTGAACTATCTTTTGACATTGATTTTTCCTCAGAAGAAGAGATTCTTTTTCTAGGAATAATAACACTAACATAAGAACTATTATCTATAAAATCTATGTCATCTATACCGGCTTTTTTAACCTCTTCAAGTGAACGTGGAATACCACTTCCCCAATTCTCTACAAAATTCATACGGTAAAAAACATTTGCCAATGCTTTATTTCTGGATTTTGAGGTTCCAGGACTAGTTTTAATGGTTTTAAAATCAAGATCACGAAGTAAACCTCCAGGTGAAACAATTTCAACTCTATCATCATAAATAGCTATAAGAATATCACTACTGTTGATGTAGCTTCTATGCAAAACAGCATTTATAATTAATTCACGTATCGCTCTAGGTGGAATCTCTAAAGAACTTTGACGATAAGTTCCTTCAATTTTAAAATCTAAGTTTAGATGAGAGATCACATAATTGTAGGCATTTATAATTTGATCAATAATACTTCCACTAAAATCCTGAGCATTTAAAAATTGAGAGCGAGTTTTACCTTGAAATACAGCGCATCGTATTTTAGTTCCTAAACCAGTTTCTGAAAGGAGTTCAAAAGCATTCGTGGCATAGTAATTTTCACCACATTTCTTAATAATTCCCCATGATAAAAGAATGTTTAGAGTAGAAAGTTTTATTATAGAAAAGTAAAAATCAAAGAAAAATCTCTAAAAAAGGATGCGAATCGATTAAATCTT
>CANQOZ010000179.1 GCA_947625585.1 uncultured Eubacteriaceae bacterium | reverse complement strand
TCGATGTTTTCAGCTTTGAGCCTAACCGTTAGGGCTTAATGTGGATATCCGAAATATCCCTTTTAAAGTAACGGTATCGTTGCACTGGTATGTCATTTATTAACTTCCCTAAAACGCTTCTGATCGTAATGAATGGTGGTGTTGATCCTGAAAGTGGAATTAAGTTAATCGACGGAATTAAGCCGTTTGAAGAAATAAAAGACTTTGATGAATTAACTGAACAATGGGATAAGGTTATTCGTGAGTTTACAAAGCAATCTGTTATTATTGAAAACGCTTGTGATCTAGTTTTAGAAAAAGACGTACCAGATATCCTATGCAGTACGTTAACAGAAGATTGTATTACACGTGGTAAAACAATAAAGGAAGGCGGTGCTGTTTACGATTTTGTTTCAGGTCTTCAAGTTGGTATTGCTAATCTTGCTGATTCATTAGCTGCCATTAAAAAGTTGGTATTCGAAGAAGGCAAGATAACTCAAGAAGAACTAATGCAAGCTTTAAAAAATGATTTTGAAGGTGAACAAGGTCAAAAGATTCAACAGATGTTGATTAATGAAGCTCCTAAGTATGGTAATGATGACGATTATGTTGACAATCTCGTAGTTAATGCTTATGAAAGCTATATTGATGAAGTTGAAAAATATCCAAATACTCGTTATGGTAGAGGTCCAATTGGAGGTACTCGTTATGCAGGAACTTCTTCAATATCAGCTAATGTTGGACAGGGTAAAGGTACCTTAGCTACTCCTGATGGCAGAAACGCCTATACTCCACTAGCTGAAGGATGTTCGCCATCTCATGTAATGGATCAGAATGGACCAA
Source organism: uncultured Eubacteriaceae bacterium (assembly GCA_947625585.1). Taxonomy (GTDB): domain Bacteria; phylum Bacillota; class Clostridia; order Eubacteriales; family Eubacteriaceae; genus CANRHG01. The sequence continues at coordinate 1,947 of CANQOZ010000179.1, read as the reverse complement.
CAGCAGTTTTTAAATCCGTTTCAAAGTTGAATACGCCTGAAATAACTGGTGGTGTTTTATTGAATCAAAAGGTTACTCCAGCTATGCTTTCAACAGAAGAAAACCGTGATAAACTTGAAATGCTAATTAGAACTTTCTTTAACAGGTTAAAAGGTTATCATGTTCAGTATAATGTTGTTGATAGGGAAACATTACTTGATGCTCAAAAACATCCTGAAAAACATAGAGATTTAATCGTTCGAGTAGCTGGATACTCAGCATTTTTCAATTCACTATCAAAAGCTACCCAAGATGATATTATTGAAAGAACTGAACAAACTTTATAAATGGAGTAATAATGAAAATTCTAATTGATTCAATAGATTTAAAGAAGTTAAAAAAATTAATAAAGTATTTACCGATTGCAGGAGTAACGTCAAATCCTTCAATTGTTAAACAAGTGGCTCCGGAAGATTTCTTTAGTTATATGAAAGAAGTCAAAAAGTTAATAGGAGATGGTGAACTTCATGTCCAGGTAATTTCAAATGATTACAAAGGTATGATTTCAGAAGCAGAAAAGATTGTTAAAGAGTTAGGAGATGAGACCTATATTAAAGTTCCAGCTACTTTAGAAGGAATAAGAGCAATCAAAATATTAAAAAATGAGGGATATAATGTTACAGCTACAGCAATTTACACTTTAGCTCAAGCTTATGTTGCTCTTGAAGCTGGTGCTGATACTATTGCTCCTTATACTAATAGAATTGAAAATTTAGGTGGCAATCCGTATGACTTAGCTTTTCATTTAAGTAATGAGATAGATAAGTCAAATAGTAATTGTAGAATTCTAGCAGCTAGTTTTAAAAATATTGATCAAGTAATAAATATGATAAATAGTGGATCACAATCTGTAACTGTTAGTCCTGATCTTTTAGAACAAATTTTTGAAAATCCTAATATAAAGAAAGCAGTAGATGATTTCACTCAAGATTGGGAATCAGTTTACTCAAAAAAAGTGCTATAAGTTATGCCCGGTTTATCCGGGTTGTTTTTATGTTAGTCATCTTTATTTAATTTACTTTTCTAATAAAATGGAGATATGAATGAAAGACAGAATAAAATTCTTGACTATATTATTGAAAAAAAGAAAGTCGATGTTACTGAGCTTTCAGAAAAATTCGAAGTCTCTCAAGTTACAATTCGAAAAGATTTAGACCAATTAGAGAAAGGTCAAATGATTCAGCGTGAACACGGATATGCTGTATTAAACGAAAGTGATGATATTAATATTCGGTTAGCTACAAATTATAATGTAAAAAAAGAAATAGCAAGAAAAGCAGCCGAACTTATTAAGGATGGAGATACTATATTTATTGAATCAGGTTCTTGTTGTACTTTGCTGGCTGAAGAAATAGCAAAACATAAAAGCAACGTCACAATTGTTACAAATTCAACTTTTATTGCCAGCTTTATAAAAAACTACAATACTGTAAAAGTAATTTTATCAGGAGGAGAATATCAGCCTGGATCCGGAGTTTTAGTTGGATCGACTTCTCTCAATACTTTTAGAACTCTATATGTTGATAAATGTTTTATTGGAGTAGATGGCTACATTTCTGGTAAAGGTTTTTATGGAAGTGATATAGATCGTAGCCAGGTAACTAGGACAATGATTCAAAATGCAAAGGATACCTTTGTCTTAACCGATTCATCTAAATTTGGACGAAGTGCCCTTAGTTTATTAGCTCAACCAGGAGATTCCCTTATTGTTTTAACCGATAATAACATTAGTAGAGATATGAAAAATTCCTTAATTACAGATGGAATTAGATTAATTTAAGCTTTAACAGATACAATTGTATTATTGTATTGAGCTTTAAATTAATCCAAATAAAGACCTTTAGGGTGTCCCACTATCATCCTAAAGGTCATTTTATCTATGGTCATAGAATAGGAAGTCCAAATTTA
>CANQOZ010000178.1 GCA_947625585.1 uncultured Eubacteriaceae bacterium | reverse complement strand
TATTTTAAAGGATATTATTAGAGATTTAGAAGATTACTGTAATAAAAACAGTGAGAGGTTAAGCAATCTTGTCGGGATTTTATAGTCCAACTCTGGCAACGCTGAGCTTAGCAATTATAATAGGAGTTCTTGGAGCTTTTTACGGCGATTTTTGTTCTAAACTTATTTATAGATTGGAAAACAATCGGTTTGACAGGTTTGCTGTTTTCAAGCCGTCCATCTGTCCAAGTTGTGGAACAAAATTGAAATTAAAGGACAAAATTCCCTTTTACAGTTACGTTAACTTAAAAGGTGAATGTAGGCGTTGTCATGAACCGATAGCAAAACGGTACCTGGTTCTTGAAATAATCGGACTAGTATTACCGTTTTTTTTATTATGGTTTGACAATTTTTCAGTAAAATCAGTTTTTGACTATTTCCTTTTAATGTCAATAATCACACAAGCTTATATTTATTATGACACCCAGGACTTTTCGAACCAGCTTAGCTTGTTTATTCTTCTTATTAGCTTAATTAGCACTATAGTAAATGGTGAAAAACTACTTAGTTTTTTAATCAGTTTTGTTGTTAGCTTTATTCTCATTTATTTAATTTCACTCATCTTAAAAGAAAAAAACAGCAGCTCTTATATTGTATTTTTCACCTGTTACTCAAGTTATTTTACCTGGCAGAATAGTATCTTGATTCTGCTTATATTTATGATTTACTACATCCTTTATAGGATATATTTACTGATTAAGTTAAAAAGATTGAATTGTCTAGGATTATTGTTAGTGTTATCAATGGCTACCGAATTTTTATTCCAGAATTATTTAGTACAAAAGCTGACATTGATTTTACGATTTTTAATTAATTAAATTATCGAATATAATTTACCAAAACCGCTTAGGACGGATTATTATGCAATTTAAAAGAAATTTAGAATTAGCTACTGACTTATATCAGTTGACCATGGCTAATGTCTATTTTAATGAAGGAAAACAAGACCAGGAAGCTGTATTTGATCTGTTTATCCGTAAAAACCCATTTAATGGTGGATATACAGTAGCAGCCGGTTTAGAACAAGTTATTGAATATATAAAGAACCTTAAATTTACTCCTGAAGATATTGAACTTTTAAGAAAGAACCATCCGGAATTTACTCCAGAGTTTCTTGATTATTTAAAAGATTTCAAGTTTACAGGAGATATTGAAGCATTAGAAGAAGGAACCATTTTCTTCCCATTAGAACCAATAATTAGAGTAAAAGGACCATTGATTGAGGCGCAGATAGTTGAAACAGCACTTCTTGCAATTATTAATCATCAAACGCTTATTGCTACAAAAGCAAGTCGAATTGCTGATGAAGCTGAAGATGATATTAAGATGGAATTTGGCCTAAGAAGAGCTCATGGAACCGAAGCTGGATACTTTGGAGCTAGAGCTGCTGTTATTGGCGGATTTGATGGAACCTCTAACGTTGAAACAGAAGAAATGTTAGACCGACCATCAATGGGAACAATGGCTCACAGTTTTGTTCAAAGTTTTGATAATGAGGAAGAAGCATTTGAAACTTTCTGTAGGAATAATCCAAATAACTCAATTCTACTCGTTGACACTTACAATACTTTAGAGCAGGGAATACCTAATGCTATTAAAGTATTTAGAAAGTTAAAGAATGAAGGGGTTATTACTGGAAATTATGGTATTCGTATTGATTCAGGAGACCTTGCCTACTTAACTAGGGAAGCCAGGAGAATGTTAGATGATGCTGGTTTTACCGATGCTTTAATCTGTGCTTCAAGTGACCTTGATGAATACTTAATTAAGGATTTAAAACTTCAAGGAGCTAAAATTGACAGTTGGGGAGTCGGAACAAAGCTAATAACAGCTTATGATTGGCCAGCTCTTGGTGGTGTTTATAAAATGAGTCAGATCGATGACAAACCAAGGCTTAAAGTTTCAAACGACCCTTGGAAAATTACAAATCCGGGTTTAAAGAAGTTAGTCCGAATTTATGGCGCTAATGGTAAAGCTTTAGCTGATCTGATTCTACTCGAAGATGAAGAAATAGATACAACAAAACCACTAAAGATATTCCATCCACTCTATCCTTGGAAGAAACGAGTTCTTCGTGATTTTACTGTTAAAGATTTACTCGTTCCGATCTTTAAAGATGGTAAGCAGGTTTATGAATCTCCGAGTATCACAGAAATGGCTAACCACCTTAAAGACGAAAAGGAAAGTATTTGGCCAGAGTACCGCAGAATGACAAATCCTGAAGAGTTTCATGTTGACCTTTCCCAAAATTTGTATGATTTAAAACACGAGTTGTTGGACAAAGTTTCAGCCCAAAACGAAGAGATCGAAGTTTAATTGAAAACAAAAGAATTACTCTTAGATTCAGATAATTATCAGAATTCCATTAAAGAAGCAGCAGAAATTTTAAAGAATGACCAAGTGGTTGTTTTTCCTACAGAAACTGTCTATGGAATAGGAGCGGATATTAACAGTTCTAAGGGTTTAGAAGAAATATTTAAAGTCAAAGGACGACCAGCCGACAATCCACTCATCGTTCACATAAGTGATTTAGAAATGTTAGAGGAGGTTGCCGGAGATATTCCTAAAAAAGCTCAAGTGCTGATTAAGGAGTTTTGGCCAGGTCCTTTGACTTTGGTTTTAAATAAGCAAAAAGATTTAAACAACTTAATAACAGCTGGACTTGATACTGTTGGAGTCAGAATGCCAAGTAATAAGGTAGCTCATGATTTAATAGAAGAACTAGCAAGTCCAATAGCTGCTCCAAGTGCTAATATCTCAGGTAAGCCGAGTATTACGAGT
>CANQOZ010000177.1 GCA_947625585.1 uncultured Eubacteriaceae bacterium | reverse complement strand
GCATAGTCGGGTTGGTCGAGGATGGTAAAATGTTCTTAAACGCTGCTGCTTTGATTATATCTGGTGCATGACCACCTCCAGCACCTTCTGTATGGAAAGTGTGGATTGTCCTGCCCCCGATGGCTTCTAAAGTATCTTCGACATTTCCAGCTTCGTTTAATGTATCTGTATGAATAGCGACTTGGACATCATATTCATCTGCAACATTTAAACAATGATCAATTGCAGCTGGCGTTGCTCCAAAATCTTCATGAATTTTCATTCCCATAGCTCCAGCTTCTAACTGTTCAATTATAGGTTCTTCATCAGAGCAATTTCCTTGTCCTAAAAATCCAAGATTCATTGGATATTCTTCAGCAGCTTTTAACATCATTTTTAAATTCCACGGACCAGGAGTACAAGTTGTAGCATTAGTTCCATCAGCAGGACCTGTACCACCACCTATCATTGTAGTAATTCCACTTTGTAGAGAACTATCAATTTGGGTTGGTGAAATAAAATGAATATGGGAATCAATTCCACCAGCTGTTACAATTAAATTCTCTCCAGCTAGTGCTTCTGTTGATGCACCGATTGTCATTCCTGGAGTAACACCATCCATAATATCTGGGTTTCCTGCCTTACCAATTCCAACAATCTTTCCATCTTTGATTCCGATATCGGCTTTAATAATTCCGGTATAATCTAAAATTAAGGCATTTGTTATTACTAAATCTAAATCACCATCTTTTGAAGTTGTTTTAACAGATTGTCCCATTCCATCTCTAATAGTTTTTCCTCCGCCAAACTTTACTTCATCTCCATAAGTAGTGAGATCATCTTCAACTTCAATAATTAAATTTGTATCAGCTAATCTAACTTTATCACCTTTAGTAGGTCCGAACATACTAGCATATTTTTCTCCGGATATTTTATTACTCATGAACAAAACCTCTCTGTTGTGCTTTAGACATTGCTTTATTTTTCTTTTCATCGCTAATGTTTGAACAAGTAAGATCATTTAATCCAAACACTCGCTTTTTACCACCCATTTCAGTTAACTGAACTTCCTTTTCTTCACCAGGTTCAAAACGAACTGATGTTCCTGATGGAATATCGAGATGGTAGCCAAAGGCTTCTCCTCTATCAAAATCTAAACATTTATTAACTTCAAAGAAATGGAAGTGTGAACCAACCTGAACAGGTCGATCGCCTGTATGCTTAACCTTTATTTTTTTCGAGTTTTTTCCTTCGTTTAATGTAATTTCTCTATCTTGAGGAATTATTTCTCCTACTTTCATCTTAGCTCCTTATTGAATTGGATTATGTACAGTTACTAACTTTGTTCCATCTGGAAAAGTTGCCTCTACCTGAACTTCAGAAATCATATCTGGAACACCCTCCATTACATCATCACTAGTTAATAGTTTTGTTCCATAATTCATTAATTCAGTTACCGTCTTTCCATCACGAGCACCCTCAAGTAAAGCAGAACTTATTAAAGCTATTGCTTCAACATAATTTAACTTTAATCCTCGATCTTTACGCTCTTGTGCGAGTTGACCGGCTAAATGTAACAATAACTTCTCTTGTTCTTTGGTATTTAACCTCATATTTATTTCCTTTCGTAAAAAGTAAAAAAAGAGGTTTGAACCTGATTTGGGGTTCAAACCTCTTTGTTTCGTCTAATATTATTGTTTTTCTTTTAAATTTTGTCAAACCATTTTAATACTTTTTGGTCTTTTAAAATAAATCTAAATAATAAAACAACAGAAAATATTCGTAATTATAATTCTTTATTTGTTAGAATCTGAATTATGATTTTAGAAAAATTTAAGCTCATTTAAAGAATAAATGTGAGAAATTCCGTTATATTTAAATTCCTTCTACTTTAATTGTTTCAAAATCAGTTAAATTTTCTTCTGCTTTCTCCCGATCTTCTTCAGAGTCAAAATAGCCAATTATTGAAGAGCCAGTACCACTCATCGTCGCATAGAAAGCTCTATTATCATATAACGTATTAATTATCTCCTGAATAACCGGAAATTCTTCACTAACTACTTTTGTAAAACTATTCGTCGCTACATTTTTTAAATTGTGATAATCTTCTTTTTCAATTGTTTCAACAACACCAATAGAATCAGGAAGATCTATACTTTCAGAACTGTCAAGTTTCATAAAAGCTTGTCTAGTTTCAACCGGTATCTTTGGTAAAATAAGTAGACAATGCTTTGGCTCAAATTCTTTAATCTTTACTATTTTCTCCCCTAGTCCTGTAACATATGCTGTCTTGTTTTCTAAACAATATGGAACGTCTGCACCAACTTTAAGAGCAAGCTTCCTCATCTGATTCTCATCAATATTTAAGTTCCAATATCGCTTTAAAAGCCTAAACATTGCTGCAGCATCGGATGAACCTCCACCAAGTCCAGCTTTATGGGGTATGTTTTTTTGTAAATGTACATGAAAGTTTGGTTGTTGTTTTGTTAGTTGTGACATTAGCTGAATTACTCTGAGCACTAAGTTTTCACCATTTATTAAATGGTCTAAGTTACATGTAAATTTAAAGCTGTTTGAAGGAGTCAATATTAATTCATCACATAAGGGGATACTGTGGTTTATCATCTCCATTAAATGATAATTGTCAGGTTGTTTTCCAACTACTCCGAGTGATAAGTTTATTTTAGCTGGTGCTGATTCTCTTAATTCCAATGTTTCAATTCCTATACAAATTTTCATTATTATAGCACAAATAGAATACGTTTACATATTTTAAAAGCATACTTTAAAGAAAGTTAGGCGCAAACGTTGCTTGCTCTGGGCCTGTCCTCTGCTGCAGGCGGATTTAGACACTTACATAACA
>CANQOZ010000176.1 GCA_947625585.1 uncultured Eubacteriaceae bacterium | reverse complement strand
TAGGATCGATTACATTCTCAACCTGTTCCAGATAAACATTTGCTAATTTAGCATATGTTAGGAGGTATTCTGCTTTTGAATCAGAACTTGCGCCAACATCAATTAGGAAAACGTTTTTTGACTTTTGAGGAAAACTAATCCCTAAACCTGGTCGTTTAACACCAGGAATTCTACCGAGAATTAAAGTACCACCAGCTAAAAGAGCTCCAGTACTTCCAGCTGAAACAAAAACGGCATCTTCATCTTTTTTCATATGATTTAATGCAACAACTATCGAAGAATCTTTTTTATGCCGAATTGCTCTAACCGGTTCTTCGTTAAAATCAATGACAGAATCAGCCTGTAAAATAGATACACGGGGATCGTCAAAATTATATTTAATCAGTAGGTCCTCAATAACGTTCATCTTCCCAACCAATGTGATTGGAATGTCATACTCTTTTATTGCTTCAATAGCGCCTTTTACAATTTCATCTGGTGCATGGTCGCCACCCATTGCATCAAGGTAAATTTTCAAAATTCCTCCTAAAAAGAAAAAGACAGAGCGCTAACTCTGCCTTACTTATTCCATTACGATTACTTCTTCGTCTTTATAAGTGCCACAGTTGCGGCATGCATGGTGAGGACGCTTGATTTCTCCACATTGTGGACAAATTGCCATTCCTGGAACCTTTAATTTGTAATTAACACGACGTTGTTTTTTTCTTGATTTTGATGTTTTTCTTTTAGGTACTGCCATATTTCACCTTTCTATAGTAATTCCTTCAATTTTTCCAATCTCGGATCAATTTCATCTTCTTGTTCTTCCTGACAATTACACTGTTGTTCATTTAAGTTGGTTCCACATATAGGACACAACCCTTTACAATCTTCTTTACATAAGATTTGACTTGGTTCATTAATAAACAAACAGTCATTTATGTAGTCATCTAAGTGGATGACACCACCATTAACCTCGATTTCTTCTTCAAAAGGATAAGAGTAATCTTTTATAACCGGAGTTAAGCATCTTGAACAAGGATAGATGATTTGTCCATTTAAAGTAAACTTTAAAAGTGCTTTATCATCAATTAGTTTTTCAACTCTACCAGAAACGTCTTGTGAACCTGTTAATTGTCCACTAATTTCCTCATCTTTATCTAAAGAATCTTTAGTGAAAGTAAAGTCGAAATCATATCTTCTTTTTGTGTCTTTAATATTAATATCCATTTTTGTACAAGACAATTAATTATACATAAACGAACAATTTATAGTCAAGAAAATTGTTAAAACTTTTCATTTAAACCCAAAAGTTAGGTTTGAATAATTAAGGCAAAATTATATTTCTAGATAATTATATTGAGTATTCAGTTTATTTCAACCGATATAAACAAGAATCAAACGACTATTTAATTTTTATCAATGAATTTAATTCTATTACTATTTTAAGTATCTATATGGCAGAACAAAAAAAAATTAACAACTAAATCAACTGAGTCACTAAAACAAGTTTCATTATAAAAAAAGGATACCCATTTGGATATCCTTACTTTACATTTATTATCTAATTCTTACTGGTGCACCAACTGGAATAGTTTTAAAAATATATTCCATTGGAGCTAATGGTGTATTAACACAACCATGAGATCCATTTGTTAGATAAGCATTGCTACGCCAGTCTGAACGCCATGAAGCATCATGAATACCAACACGGTCATTGATTGTTCCTTCACCATTAAATCCAGTAATTCTTCCTACATAAAGAGTTAGCCAGTAACGAACAACAGCATCATATCCTGGACCTTTTGTACGATAACCTGGTAATTTTTCTAATACAGAAAAATCACCTGCTAAGGTATCATCAGCCCATTGCATACCTGTAACAACATTTGTGAAACGAGTTACATCATAATTTTGATAATAAGCCATTGTCTGTTGTGCTTTATTAATTACGATACTCGTTGGAGCTGGTGGAATAATTCCACAAGGGATTTGAATTTCTTTATAAGCAGATTCTTCTACTTTAGCTCCATTTTTACGAGGTAGGTTTACTTCGATAGCTTCAACGCCTAAAGCACCATTTGCTGTACCAGCATTACCATTATCAGCTGTCCAACCTAACCATCCTAGATTTTTAGAATGAGCATGGTAGTTTAAGTCAAAAACTAAACAAGCTGGCCCTACTACACGATAACGGAAAGCTTCGATTTGTAATCCTTGACCCGTAGTTCCAATAGGATCATTAACTTTAGCTTCATTCTGCCAGCCAACTTCACTGACATAAGCCTGTCCAATAACACCAGATTGTCCAGTTGGGTCTGTTATTGAAAGATCAATAGCTTCAAGTGGTAAGCCTTCTCCAGTTGTTCCTGAAGTTCCAGCTGAGACATAATCAGTCCAACCCTTATTACGAACATGAGTTCTTAATTGTAATTTGAAATCATCAGAAGAAACAGAAGCAGCTTTTGTTTCGCCTGGAGCAGCACCATCTTTAGGTACAGCTTTAATTTCAATAGCTTCTAATGGAAAAGCGCAGCCAGTTGTTCCAGCAACTTCACCATTCTTAGCCCAACCTAACCAACCGAAGTTTGCCGAATGAACACGATAATAGAGGTCGATTTCATCATCATCAGCTGAAATCTTAACAGCTTCAATAGGTAAAGCTTGTTCTGTTGTTCCTGCTAATTGACCACTATGAACTGGATCTTGCCAACCCACATCTTGAACGTGAGCTTGTACAGTTACAGGTACAACAGTACTATCTATTTGGATTCCTTCAATTGGTAAGCTTTGACCGGTAGTTCCAGCTGTATTAGCTGGTTTTACAGAATCTTGCCAACCCTTGTTTTGAACATAAGCTTTATAGGTTAAGT
>CANQOZ010000175.1 GCA_947625585.1 uncultured Eubacteriaceae bacterium | reverse complement strand
ATTCTATTTTGTAAATAATATCTAGATTTAATTTCCATTTATAAACAAAAAAATTATTACAAGATCAAAATTTCTATTATTAACTTTAGATAGCTAACTAACTAAATGAAGAAAATGGAATATTACCATCAGATAAATTTAGATATTATTTACAATTACAAAATATAATATACCCAAAAGAGTTCTAATCGATTAAATTTCTTTTAGAACCTGTTCTATTCCTTTATTGATTAGTTCATCCCTTTTTGAAGGATCAATATCCAAACCTTCAATTGAATAAGACTCAAATTCGGGAATTCCCAGCATTTTAGCAATACCTTCAATGTAGACACTACCAAAATTCTGATCATTTAAAAAACCACCAACTGTTGTAAAATATTTTAAATTATTCGTTTTGAGTAACCAATAGCTTTAATTCCTTCATATCCAAAAGTAATTCCCGGAACCATAATATGTTCAATATAAACTTTAAGTAATGAAGGAAATGATAAATCCCAATAAGGCGCAGCTACGATTATCTCATCAGCATTTTTAAAATCATTAGCATATTTAAAACCTTCCCAATCCATATTACCATCTGCTAAATTCTGTTCCCTTAAAGAAACATCTTCTAAAGTATATGGTTTGAGATTTTCTTGTTCTAAATAAAGAACTTTTACATCATCTTTATTATCTAAGGTATCAAGATAGCTTTTATAAAACTTTCTGGTTGCCGAATTGTCTCTACTAGGACAACAATCAATTACTAAAATCATTAGTCACCTACCTCTACTTTAGTTAGAATTAATTTATTATTAATTTCGATTTTATCTTTAATCATATTTCTACTAATTTAATGTCGTAAAAAGCGTTATTGTTACTTGAATTATTTTATAATGAATATAATTTCTAAATTAAAGGTGACAAATGGCTACATTTGATGATTTTACTAAGTTAGATATCCGTGTTGGAACTATCATTGAAGCAAAAAATTTTAAAAAGGCACGAAAACCAGCCTATCAATTAAAGGTAGATTTTGGAGAAGAAATAGGTACTAAAAATTCATCTGCTCAGATAACTGAGCTTTATACACCAGAAGATTTAATTAATAAACAGGTAATAGGAATTGTTAATTTTCCACCAAGACAAATCGCTAATTTCTTTTCTGAAGTTTTAATATTAGGAATATATACTCCAGATGGAGTTGTCTTATTAAAACCAGATAAGAAAGTAAAAAATGGAGATAAAATTGGATAAATTAATTGAAACTTCCCATTAGAATTTCAATTATTCTATATGGGAAGCTTCAATTTGTCCTCTAAATACTATTGGAAATATTAATCTTTAAATTTTTCTTTATCCAGTGTTTTAATTAACTTTGCTGGATTCCCAACAACAACACCATAATCAGGAACATCTTTGGTGACAACTGAACAAGCTCCAATAATTGAATGTTTTCCAACTTCAACACCTGGTAAAATGGTAGCTCCTGCTCCGATCCAGGCATCTTTCTTAATTAAAATCGGTTTGCAGGTTAATACATCTCTTTCATAAAGATCATGGTTATTTGTAATCAATTGAACATTAGCAGCAATGCGGACATCATCTTCAATGATCATTCCACCACGTGCCATCATAAGACAATTAGCACCAATTACAACATTTTTGCCAATTTGAACTAAGTCAAAACAAACGCCGTTAAGTGGAGGTGTAATTCTGCTTAGCTCACCAAAATTACCATTGAATAGTTCTTTTTCTATTTTTTCATATTCTTCTGTCAACCAAAATGTATGGTTTAACTTAAATTGTAGTTCAGTGATTCTTAAATTATTTTTTCGCTGTTCTTCAGATAATGGTTCTCTTAAATCAACTCGTTCATATTCAACATCCATTAAAACACCTCTTAAATATATGTTTACTATAATTATATTGCCCAATTTTTTTAAAATACATTACTTCTCAAGTTTATTTTAAAAATTATAGAATTCTGATACTATTATTGTCGATTCGAGAGATCTAATAATGGAGTTTTTTATGTCATTACAAAAAGCCAAAGAATATTTAGCCCAATTTAACTTAGCTGATAAAGTTCAAGAATTTAATGTTTCTAGTGCAACTGTTGAATTAGCTTCTAAAGCTCTAAATTGTGAACCAGGCAAAATTGCTAAATCACTTACTTTCAAGTTAGATGATAAACCAATTATGATCTTAGTTGCTGGTGATAAACGAATCGATAATCGGAAATACAAGAATAAATTTAATAAAAAAGCTAAAATGTTAACTCCTGATGAAGCTAAAACATTAATCGGCCATTCTGTAGGTGGTATTTGTCCGTTTGGTGTTAACGATGGAATTGAAATCTATTTAGACGAATCCTTAAAAGATTATTCAACAGTTTTTCCAGCTTGTGGGAGCAGCAACAGTGCAATTGAGTTATCTATCGAGAAACTAGAGGAAGTAGTTCCATATAAAGAATGGATAGATATAAGTAAATAAATAAGTATTCTTTCTTAAAATAAGTAAATTCGTATCGAGTGTAAACGTTTACACTCGATACATTTTTATGGTGGCTTTATTTTCACAAATCTAAAATGGGAAACCTAAAATTAATTTAGATTTCCGTAATAAAATCATTAAATTCAATAACTTTTGAATGCATCGGGGACGGTTCATCATCTTCTGCAGGATGTCCAATAATTAAAATATCATCTAGGATATAGTTATTCGGCATATTAAAAGATTTAGCAATTTCAGGTCCATTAAATCCTCTTGCCCATAGAGTTCCCATTCCTAGATCGGTAGCTTCCATCATTATAAATGTAGTAATGATTGAGGCATCCATTGTACCGGATTCAAAATCATCATTAAAATTAGTAGCTTTCCAATGTAGACTGCTGTC
>CANQOZ010000174.1 GCA_947625585.1 uncultured Eubacteriaceae bacterium | reverse complement strand
CAAGTTCGGGTAAATGGGTTTTTATATCCTCAATTACATGAGCTATATTTTTACTTTCATTATAAGCCGGCATTATAACCAACTTTTTGTTTTCCATTATGTAAATTCTCCAATAAAAGTTAATTTAAAATATTTTATCAAAGAATGACGGATAAGAAAGTTCCGGACTTTTGATTAATTGTAACAAATTTCAATACGATCTAGTTTTGTTTTGACTTTTCAAAGTTCCAGGTATCTTTACACATTTGTGTTAATGTCTTTTTAGCTTTCCAGCCAAGTTCCTCTTGAGCTTTTGTTGCATCACAAACACTAACTGGAAAATCCCCTTTACGTCTTCCTACTATTTTATAAGGCACTTTTACGTTGTTGGCTTTTTCAAATTCTTTTATAACTTCTAAGACGGTTGAGCCAGTACCTGTTCCAAAGTTATAAATTTTAAAGCCGTTCATATTATTAATGGCAAGGATATGTCCATCGGATAAGTCCATTATATGAATATAATCTCTAATAGCAGTACCGTCCCTTGTTGGGTAATCATCTCCAAAAACATTTAAAGAGTCTATTTCACCAGAAGCAGCTTTAGCAACTAGAGGCAACAAGTTTGTTGGAACAAATTTCGGATTATCACCTAAAAGACCGCTTTCATGAGCCCCAATTGGATTAAAATATCTTAAAATTGTTATGTTTAAATCCGGATTTACCCTGGCTAGATCCTTTAAAATTTCTTCAGTCATTACTTTTGTTACAGCATAGGGATTACTGGAGTTTCCGATTTTACTTTCTTCATTAACGGGTTCAAGTGATTCAGAATAGACAGTTGCTGAGGAACTAAAGATGAAATTTTTAACTCCGACTTCCTGCATAACTTGTAGAAGAGTAATAATTCCACCAATGTTATTGTCATAATATTCAAGTGGTTTTTCGATTGATTCTTCTACTGACTTTAAGGCAGCACAATGGAGAATTGTTTCAATATTATTCGTTTCTAATATTTCTTTTAATTTATTTTTATCACGAATATCTGCTTTATAAAACTTTACAGGTTTATTTGTTATTTTTTGGATCTTTTCAATAATTGATGTGTCGGAGTTGGAGAGATTATCTACAATTACGACTTCATTATCCTGTAGAAGATTAATAGCTACGTGGGATCCGATATATCCAGCTCCTCCTGTTATTAAAATTGCCATTCTATCCTATCTCGTTTTTAAAATTATTATAACGAATTTATTCGTGATAATTGTAGAATGTTAAACTTAATTCAAGAAAAGTTTGAGGGATTTAAAATGAATCAGAAGTGGAATGTTGGTAATTACGATAAGGATTTTAAATTTGTAAGCGAATATACCAAAGACCTGATTGGGATGATTGATAAAGAAGGTGTTAATTTAGTATTGGATCTTGGTTGTGGGACAGGTGAACACTTAAAACAACTATCTGAATTTGGAAATGTCATTGGGCTTGACATGGATGAAGAAATGTTAACAAAAGCTCTTAAGAAAAATCCTGAAGTTGATTTAGTTTTAGCTGATGCTACTAATTTCGAACTTGATGAGAAAGTTGATGTTGTCTTTTCGAGTGCTGTATTTCACTGGATCGACAAGAAGGACCAACTAAAGATGTTAAAAGCTATTAATCAAAATTTAAATTCAGGAGGTCAGTTGGTATTTGAAATGGGTGGATACGGAAACAATGATTTAATCCATGCTACTTTTAAAGAGCTTTTTGAAGAATTTGGTTATGAATACATCAAACCGTTTTATTTTCCAACAATTGGTGAATATGCTAATCTCCTTGAAGAAGCCGGTTTTAAAGTGACTTATGCAGTTTTATTTGACAGATTTACTCCACTTAAAGGACCGGATGGATTGAAAAATTGGATTAAGATGTTTTTAAATAATCCATTTGAAATTGTCAGTGAAGAAGATAGGGAAGACCTAATAGATAAAGGAGTTAAAAAACTCAAAGTTCATTTATTTCGGAATGGTCAATGGTTCTCAGATTATGTTCGACTTCGGATGAAGGCAGTAAAAGACCAGGCAATTTAGCTACCTGATCTTTTTTGACTGATTTTTTTGAGAAATATTCAAAAAATTATTTCTAGACCGTTTATTTGAGAAAGAATGTGGTACATAATTAAATGGTTTTAAAAACATATCTTATTTCCGATACACTTTCTATTTAAAAGGGTCTCTCTATCTTTGAATAAATGATAGAGGGATCTTTTTAATTCAACCGGTACCACTTGAAAATATTCTAACCATTCTTTCTCTAATAATCATCAAAATTCTGTTAAGTTTTTAACAAAAATTCTTATCTTAAATTCCGAAATTTATTAATAGTTTGTAACTGAAAACTTCAAGTTCGTGATTCAACGAGTTTCCTATTGATAGTTTAGTCCAAGCTCTTAGGGAGCTACGTTACGGATGAAAAGATAGGTACCGCCGGGTGTTTATCCTAGCTCTGCGCTCTAGGACTCTGGATTAAAAGAAACTACGGTGACAGTGTTCAGAGTTTAGAAAACCATCTGATAATGTCAACGAAGGCTATTTACAGGGAGACCCTGCTTTAACAGGATGGAGTTAGTAAAAAAAATAAAATTAATTGAAAAGGTGAAAGGAACTTTAATGCAGTTCGTGATTCGTTAATAGAAATATGGAGAATCCTGAATTTCAATTTTTAATTAAAATGCTATAGAAACTTTTGAATAAGCTTAAATCGTAAATTTTGATTTTTTTGAACCGTCGTTAATGAGGATTATAAAAAAATAGAACTCATTTTAAAGTTCTATTCTTTGATTTGTCTTAAGCTTGAACTTATAGTTTTAGGATATAAGTTTTAGAGCAATTTTTTGTGCTTCCTCCGTTGTTAGAATTTTTCCATCTTGTTTACTTTGATTAA
>CANQOZ010000173.1 GCA_947625585.1 uncultured Eubacteriaceae bacterium | reverse complement strand
AGATCAGCCAATGTCTTAAAAGATAGAGCTCTGTCACGATCGTCAAACACAGTTATAATGGATACTTTTGGTTCATCTGTTCTATGAATTTCATAAGTTCCAAAATTCTTTCCGATTTCAGCTCTAGCAGGTAACTTGTTTTGATCTAAGTAATCCTGAAGAGCAATCCTACCAGCTTCATAAGCGTAGGTCTTAGCTTCTGGGTTTTTAGCAACTGATCCTTCAATAGACCGCCAGTGATAGAGAATTTGTGGTATGTGGACTACATCTTTAACTTTATCAAACGCTCTTATTAGAAAATCATAATCCTGAGCACCGTTAGTCTTCGTTCTGAGTCCACCTATTTCTTCAGCAATACTTCTTTTAATAACGATAAAGTGAGTTAAATAATTATGGCTGAAAAATAATCTCGGATTCCAGTTAGATTTAAAATGAGGGTCAAAACCAAATGAGTATTCATTAATAAAATCTTCATCGGAATAAATCAGGTCCACATTCTTATACTCATTGATTACCTTAACGTTCTCATACAGAGCAAACGGACTTAAGATATCGTCATCATCCATAAACGCAATGTATTCACCGGTAGCAAGTTCTAAAGCACTGTTAGTGGCTTTAGAAATGTGACCATTTTCTTCACGGTAGACTACTTTAATTCTGTCGTCCTTTTTGGCGTATTTTTCTAAAGTCGGCTTAATGGTTTTTTGACTAGAGTTATCATCAGCTATACAGAGTTCCCAATTTTCATAAACCTGGTCAATAACGGAATCAATCGCTTCTTTTAATACCTTAAGATCAATGTTATAGACCGGCATTACAATTGAAATTTTTGGTTTTTTCTTAAACTTTTCTATATTTTCCCTGATTTTAGCTAAATCTTTGTGGGACTCCATATAGTCAAACCATCTCTGATACTCACTCCAATTTTCCTCTTTCATTTTGAGAACATAATAGAGACCTTCTTTAAGTCCAAAACGCTTGAAGTAATCACGGGCCTTATCCCAGGTCATAATATCTTTTGGTTCTTCTAAATCTTTTGGAGTAAGTTCTATTTTTAGTTCAGTACCGTTTGAATCTGTCAAGATTAGAGTAGGCGTTACTCCTTCATCTGTATCAAAGGTAGCATTAAAGCCAAGCTGTCCTGATGGGAATTCAAAATCTAATGCTTCGACTAAATCCTCTCTATATTGATGGTTGAGCTTCTCGTTTTTAACTCCTGAGAGTTCAATTTTCGGAAATTCTAAGGTATCTTTGTCAAAAGCCCAGCCACTAATAGAATAGACTCCATCATTAAGTGAAACAGAATCAAGACAATATTCGATGTTTGCTTCTTTTAAATTATTATTTTCACTCATTTTAAACCCAACTTTCTGACAGCTCGTTTAGCGAGTCCTTTAGGTAAATTACGTTTTATTCTATCCGCCTGGACAGCAAGTTCTTCCTTTTGATCCGTTAAATTACTAATCTGTTCTTCTAAGTTAGCGATTCTATCCTGATACTCTAGTTCCTTTAACTTAAACCCTTTTACTTTATTATCAAGTTCTTTAGCTGACTTTTCAGAGCTTTTAAGTTCCTCATTTAATAATGAAAGAACAGACTGGAGTCTTTCCCTGTTAACTTCAGTAAATTTCCCTTTGATCGTAATCCCATCAATGTCTGTATTATCAAAGTAGAGATAGAGGTATGGATCATCTGTTAAAAATACAATTTTTCCATCAACGACGATAAAATCGGAACTTCTCGGATCATTAAGATAGTATTCAAGCTTTTCTCCATCATCTGTTGTAATCTCAAGATCTTCGATAATACAGCCTTCAAACTCTCCAGTTGCTGGATTTTGGCTAAGCTCGGATTTGATTCGGTTGTTTTCTCTAAATAAACCATTTTCAAAGCTTAAGTAAAGTGAACTGAGATTACTTTGTTCTGCAAGAACTTCACCTAAGAACTTCTGTCCATTAACTCTTGGCTGTTCTTTAAATCTTAGATCTCCCTTATTGACATAATTGTTTCCAAACTTATCGTCCCAAAGTTTAAATGTTTCAATTAAATCCTTATCTAAATCGACTAAGTCTAGAAGTTCTTCTAAAGTAATTAAATTCTGTATATCAACATTTCCATAGTAGAGATTATAGATAGAACGAAATAAGATAAACTCCTGGGGTATCTTAAAGTCAAACAACCACTCATAATCAATTACAGTTGGTTTCCCATCATTATCAATAATATTTGAAAAAATTAAGTCAATATTATTATTACTTTTAAGATGGAATTCACGATCTATTACTTCATCTCCAAAGACTTCTTTAAATTGATCTGAAATATAATCACGAGAGATTTCTGAGTTAGCATATAGATGGTTTTTTAGAAAATTTAAACCTTTCTTTAATTCGTCAGTCTTCCCTTTTTTAATTAATTCAACTAAACTCTTCTCAAAACTATTACCTTCAACAAAGTCGAATAGGACACTGTTCCCATCAACTTTTGCTCCACAATAAGCAAAGTCGGGATCATCAACATTATTGAAGTAATCTACCATGTTTTTAAGATGCCTATTGTTATCTTCATATAAAGGGGTCTTTCTGACTCGTTTTTCTGTATCCCCTTCTATCGTTGTGATCGTTGCAAAGTCATTCTTACGTTCATCAGAGACACTAGCATAACTAACTTTAGGATCCGTCAATTCCTCTTTTGAAGCAGCTACTAGAAAAGAATTGGCAAACTCTGATCCTAGATTTTCCCGAACTAATGTCCGAAACATTTCCTGTTCGTTGTATAAAAAGATCCTGGGAGCATTTAAGTTTTTAGCTAATCGTTCAGGATTTGCCAGTTCAAAAGTCGTATCCGTTAGTATTTCTTCTGGAAGTTTGTAATCAGGAAATGGATAGTAGAATTTTTGATATTTTAAACCAACACTATCCAAAAGATTTGATAATTCACTTTTAGTAAAAGTCTTTACATCTGTGACT
>CANQOZ010000172.1 GCA_947625585.1 uncultured Eubacteriaceae bacterium | reverse complement strand
ATCTGGAAACGGAGCTTGATGATGATACTGAAAGTATTATTACAGACCAACGTTATAACTACATTAGCAAGATCTTAAAAGATTCTTATAAAAAAAATAATAAAGAAAAATTAACAACTTCAGACAAAATTGACCAAATTGTTACGAACCGCTGGCTTGCATTACCAATTTTTGCCATTGTTATGTTTTTTGTTTATTACATATCGGTTACGACAGTTGGTGGTTGGTGTACTGATTTTGTCAATGATGGTTTGTTTGGAGACGGATTTTTCTTATTTGGTTCCGGTAGGGCTCAATATGAAGAAGCTCTAGCAGATTATGATGTTGCTCAAACTGAAATTGAAAGTTTTGAAGCAGCAGCTGATATTGAAGGATTAAATCCACAAACAGCTTCAAGTCTTATTGCGGAAGCTGAAATATATAATGAAGATGGGGAATTAGAAGAGACAGTCCCTGTCAATTATCAGACTTATATGGCTGATTTAGAGCTACAGGAACCAGAACCAGGCGAGTT
This sequence comes from uncultured Eubacteriaceae bacterium, assembly GCA_947625585.1. Classification (GTDB taxonomy): domain Bacteria; phylum Bacillota; class Clostridia; order Eubacteriales; family Eubacteriaceae; genus CANRHG01. Next base: position 2,486 of record CANQOZ010000172.1, on the reverse strand, counting down.
TGGAACTTTCTTTGAAGGAATACCAGTAGTAGTTCAAAACTTCTTAGAAAGTGTTAACTGTGCTGAATGGCTACAGGGATTAATTTTAGATGGATTAATCGCAGGTGTTGGTGCAGTTTTAGGTTTTGTACCACAGATGTTTGTCCTATTCTTCTTATTAGCATTCTTAGAAGCCTGTGGCTATATGGCACGTGTCGCATTCGTTATGGATAGAATTTTTAGAAAATTTGGACTATCTGGTAAGTCTTTTATTCCAATGTTAATCGGAAGCGGATGCGGAGTACCAGGAATTATGGCATCACGTACTATTGAAAATGAACGTGATAGAAGGATGACTATCATTACTACTACATTTATTCCATGTAGTGCTAAACTTCCAATAATTGCTCTTATAGCAGGAGCTCTATTTGGAGGAGTATGGTGGGTAGCACCATCAGCTTATTTAATTGGTGCAGCATCCATAGTCGTTTCCGGAATAATGTTGAAAAAAACCAAAATGTTTGCTGGGGAACCGGCACCATTTGTAATGGAATTACCAGCTTATCACTGGCCAACACTTTCAACTCTTCTTCATAGTACCTGGGAAAGAGGTTGGTCATTTATTAAGAAAGCTGGAACAATCATCTTACTGGCAACAACTTTAGTATGGTTCTTATCTTCATTTGGTTTCGAAGATGGACATTTCGGTATGGTTGAAATGAATGATAGCTTACTAGCTGCATTCGGATCAATGATAAGCTTTATTTTTGTTCCACTAGGATGGGGACATTGGCAAGGAGCTGTCGCAACCTTAACTGGATTAATCGCTAAAGAAAATGTTGTTGGTACATTCGGAGTACTATTCGGTGGATTTAGTGAAGTTGCTGAAAATGGATGGCAAGTTTGGGAAAATCTAAGAGCAGTTTTCACTCCTTTAGCTGCCTTCTCGTTTTTAACATTTAACTTACTGTGTGCTCCTTGTTTTGCTGCAATCGGCGCAATCAGGCGTGAAATGAACAATGCTAAATGGACTTGGTTTGCTATCTTATATCAATGTAGCTTTGCTTATGCCGTTTCACTTATGATTTATCAGTTTGGTGCCTGGTTTATAGGCCAGGGAAGTATTGTGGGTACAATCGTGGCTGTTCTAATTTTAGGTTTCTTCTGTTACATGCTATTTAAACCTTATAAAGAAGACACCACTTTAACAAGGAATGTTGACGTAAAGGTAGGGTAAGATGTTCGAATGGATTATAAATAATTTATCGACCATTATAATCTCCTTAATCTTACTCGTAATCTTCTCACTCATAATTTATAGACTTTATGTTAACCACAAAAATCATAAACCAAGCTGTGGTCACAATTGTGCAGGTTGTGCTTTGAGCGAGACCTGCCATAAGAATCTCCCAAAAAATTAAAAACAACCATTACTGTCTTTTAGATCTGGGTCAGTAATGGTTTTATTATTTCTCGAATTTTAATTCTTACTTTTCCACCTATTTGATTAACTTATATTTATTATTGTCACATCTGTTACCTATTTTATCTTCTAGGATTTTAAATTGAGTACCTGTAAGATCTATAAGTAGATGATTTATTTAAGTTAACTTAAAATTTGACATCTTTAAGTCAATTTAAAGTTAAACGACCAGTAAATTTTAAGTAAGGGAACTATTCTTTATAAACACGATCAAAATTTCTAGAAAGATGAACAATGAAAAAAATTTTTACAGTTATTGTGCTTTTGCTACTAATTGCAATGGTAACAGCAGGCACATTTATATTTGGGAAAAGTAAAGAGGAAGTTTATGGAAAAGTTACTGAAATTAACGGTTCTGAAGTTACAGTGGAATTAGGTGAGTTAAATCAGTCACAACCTGAAAATATTCCTGATAAGCCGCCAGAAGAAAATTCTGATAGCGATTCAAATAAACCGCCTGAAATGCCTAGTGGAGAAGACAGTAACGAGGAACCACCTGAAAAACCAGATGGGGAAGATATGCCAAATAACACTCCACCTGAAAAACCGGATGATTCTAATGGAAATACCTCAAATCAACCTAACGGTACTCCACCAGAAGAAGTTCCTAATGGTGAAAATGGTTTTAAATCTAACGGTGAAACGAAAACTTATAATTTAGGAAACGTAACGATTAAAGAACAGAACGGTGATGAAGTTAAAGATAGTACAATCGAAAGTATTAAAGTTGACAGTATAATTAAGTTAGATATTGGTTTAAACCAAAAAGTTCTTCAAGTTACTATAATAAATGAAGGCGGAAACATACCTGGACAGGATCAGATAAATCAAGGTACTTCAGCTAATACAATTAGTACAAGCGAAACTATTACAGATAAAAGTTATGAATCGTCTGGTGACGATGAAAATGCCTTAAGAGTATCTTAATTTTAGAATTGTTATAAGCAGAATCGAATGTTTCTGTGTATTAATAGTAACATTTATTTTTAATGATCTTTCAAAAATAACCAAACAAACGTAAGAG
>CANQOZ010000171.1 GCA_947625585.1 uncultured Eubacteriaceae bacterium | reverse complement strand
ATTTTTCAGAGAACATACCACTTAGAAGTAAATTTTATAAACTACTTTAATCAAATTTGTGAACTAAACTATTATTGTAATTTACAAAAAAGTTACCGTTTTCATTCCTATACAGTTTTTGTAAAGCGTTATAATAATAGATGAAATTAGTTTTTAAACTCAAAACGATAAATATAAAATTCAAAGGGGAAAACTAGGGGATAGTTTTCCTCTTTTTAATATAATGAAATTTTATTCAATTGATAATTATAAAGTAGATAAAAAGGATCTGATGAAAGATTACGAAGAAGCTTATGCCATAGATAATATTCGTCTAGGTAAGGATAACGTATTCTTTCGAACAGGATTTAAAACGTATTACATTCCATATGACAAAATTTATCGCTACTTTCGAAGAATAAAAGTTATTCCAGCAAGATTTTGCTGTGGAAAATTTAACTTAGAATTAGAACATCTGGTTATTTGTAATAAGAAAAAAGAACTAGCTGAAATTCAATTATCAGGAAACAGAGCCTCAAAAGCTTTAATGGAACGATTAAAACAATTAGCACCAAATGCAAAAATTGGAATTAAAAAGGATCGTAAAAAGAAATTAAAGCAAGAAATGCAGGAGACAGTATGAGTAGATCTAATTTAAATAAGATACTAAACTCTTATAAATCTTATTATGATGTTAAAACAGATGATATTGAAGAACCATTTATTGCTGAGGCAGTTTTCCATTCACATGATGAACAATTCTTTTTAATTCGTCGAGCCCAATTATCAGAGACTGAAAATCATGAATATGTTTTTTTTGTTGAAGTTGATAATCTGAAAATTAAAGAATTAGAGAAATTAATCGATATAGCTTGGAAGAGAGGATTATCTAGAGTAAAACCATCTTCACATCATCGTAATTCTGATATTGTTCTCGTTGTTTTAGCTCAAAAAGTTGATGATAACTGTTTACAATTTATTAAGAAACTTAAACTAACAAAAAATTATAAGTTTTCACTTCATGGTTGGAGTTCTTTTCAACTTATTGTTAAAGATTTTTCAAATGGAAAGCTTTATTTAAATAAGAGTGCACGTAACAATAAAAAATTATATGAACAAATTTTTCAAGGAGGAAAGTGATGATAGCTATTCTTATCATTGTAGCTGCTATTATCCTTTTAGTACTAGGATACATTTATTATGGGTCCTGGCTTGCTAAACAATGGGGCGTTGATGCAAATCGTACAACTCCTGCTGTTGAATTAGAAGACGGTGTAGATTATGTAGCAGCAAAACCTATCGTTTTAATGGGACACCACTTCTCGTCAATTGCTGGCGCCGGTCCGATCAATGGGCCTATCCAAGCTTCGTTATTTGGGTGGTTACCTGTATTTTTATGGTGTATTATTGGAGGAATTTTCTTTGGAGGTCTTCAAGACTTTGGTTCATTGTTTGCATCAATAAGGAATGATGGAAAGTCTGTTGGAGAAATTATTGAAAGTTCTATGGGTCCAAGAGCTAAAAAGTTATTCTTAATTTTTGCTCTTTTAGTTATGATTATGGTTATTGCTTCTTTCGTCAACATTGTTGCTGGAACGTATGCATCAGAGCGTATTGGCTTTACTCTTCAACCTACTGGAAATGAAACAACTGCTATTATTTCATTATTATTTATTATCTTAGCTATAATTTACGGTTTAGTTACCAATAGAATGGGAGTTAAAACCTTACCTGCAACAATAGGAAGTATCATAATCATTTGTTTAATGCTAATGTTTGGGTTAACTATTGGATTTGCTCTTAATAGAGTTACCTGGATTATTTTAATCGGGATTTATATCTCAATCGCTTCACTTGTGCCTGTATGGATCTTATTACAACCACGTGATTATCTATCGAGTTTTTTACTCTACGGTATGATGATTTTAGGATTAATTGGAATCTTTTATTCAGCATTTTCTGGAAGTGCAACATTTCAGATTCCTGCATTTACTGGTTGGAGTAATAGTTTAGGATTTTTGTTCCCTGCATTATTTATAACAGTTGCTTGTGGTGCTTGTTCTGGTTTTCATAGTTTAATTTCAACAGGAACCTCTTCAAAGCAGTTAGCAAGCGAAGCTGATGCTCAGCCAATTGGATATGGTTCAATGTTAATTGAATCTGCACTAGCAATAATAGCATTAATTGCTGTAGGAATGGTTTTCCCAAATTATACAAATGGAGATTTCGGATCACCTGCAGCAGCTTTTGCTTCAGGTATTGCAGTCATGTTTTCAACTGATGGAACCGTAGTTTATAACACTGTTTATGCTTTGTTAACACTAGCAGTTTCAGTATTTGCCTTGACTAGTTTAGATACAGGAACTCGTTTAAGTCGATTTTTATTCTCTGAATTATTCTTAAAACCAGGAGAAACTTCTTATCAGGATGCTACTGGAATTCGTAAATTCTTAACTTATCCATTAACAGGAACAGTTATTATGGTTGTTATCGGTTGTGTTTTAGGATATTTAGAACTTTCTCAAATTTGGAGTTTATTTGGAGCTGCTAATCAGTTGCTTGCTGCATTAGCTTTGATGGCTGTCGCTGCTTGGTTAGGTAATGTAGGTAAAAACAATAAAATGTTCTATATTCCTATGGTATTTATGCTTGTAGCAACAGTTACTTCATTAGTTCTAACTATTATAAATGGAATTGGAATTATTAGTAGTGGAGCAGCTGAATGGGGAAATTATTTCCAAATCGGAATGGCAACTGCAATGGTGATTCTAGCCATAATTTTAGTTGTTCAAGAAGCAGAACATACTTATAAGCGACTTAAAAGTTAGATGTGATATAATTATTTTAAACATATTTTGTTTAATTTTTTCATTTTTTTCTTATTTCGTTTTGAATAAGAATTTCTAAGCGCCTCATTTTAAATGGGGCTTTTTTTCTAAAAATCCTATTTCTACTTTAACTTATGAATGGTAAGCTCTCTGAAAAATAAGGATAATATAATCTATGAAATTAAGAAAAGAGAGCAACTAGTT
>CANQOZ010000170.1 GCA_947625585.1 uncultured Eubacteriaceae bacterium | reverse complement strand
CAGAAAGGATTTGTGCAGACACAGTCCTCTCCGAATGTTCTTTCGTTCGGCGGAATACGGCCTTCAATTGTACATGCTAATCTAAACTTAAAGATTTCTACTGAGCAAATTTAAAAAATCCTACCTTCTTTGGTATCCTTAACAAAATAAAAATTCAACGAATTATGAGGATAACAAAGTGATCAGTGACACTGAAATTCATGAAATGAAGCGATTAAGTAGTTATGGTTTAAATACAAATCAAATAGCGAATCGTTTAGGAAAAAGCTACGTTACGGTAAAGAAATATTTAGATTTGGACAGTGAAGGTATTAAACAGATGAGAGAGAAGGAAAGGTCAAGGAGACAAGTTTCAAAATGTGACATCTATCGTGATGAGATCATTGAGATGCTAACCGATTTTCCAGAACTTAGTAGTGTTCAGGTTTTCGATCGATTAGAAGAAACCCATGGAAGTGTTGAGATGGCTGAGAACACTCTGGCAAACTACGTGGTACGGCTCAGACAGGAGTTAAATTTATTCAAACCAACTCAGGAACGTAAGAGACCAAGAGATTATCAAGCTGTTCCGGAATGTAAACCGGGACAGCAGGCCCAGGTAGACTTCGGTCAGATAAATCCACGACTTGAGAGCGATCCAAAACGTCGAAAGAAACTTTGCTTTGCCAGTATGAGCCTGTCTTATTCAAGATATAAATATGTTTACTTTCAAGACCATCCGTTTAACAGTTTGGAAGTCGTCCTGTTTCATCAAAAAGCTTTTGAGAAATTCAAAGGAGTTCCAGATGAGATCTATTATGATCAGGATGCAACAATTGTGGCAGATGAAAATTATGGTGAAATCATCTTCACCAAGACATTTGAAAACTACATCAGTCAGTTTCCAATAGAAGTTAAGGTATGTCGGGCAAGGGATCCGGAAACAAAGGGAAAGATCGAGAATGTAGTCAAGTATGTAAAGAACAACTTTGCCAGAGGCCGGCTATTTAAAGATCTTGAGACCTGGAACGAAGAATGTGAACAATGGTTAGACAGAAGAGCCAATGGAAAAGTTCATCAGACAACAAAAGCAATTCCTAGAGAACGCTTCTATGTTGAGCAGGAAGCGCTCCAGGAAATACCAGAAAATATTAACATTCCTGCTGATATTTTAAGTCTTGGTGTCAGAAAAGACAACACAGTCATGTACAAGGGAAACCGTTACGATGTGCCGTATGGAACCTATAACCGAACAAAAAGAGTTCAGCTTGAGGTAAAAGACGACAACTTAACGTTTGTTGATATTAATTCAGGAGAGATATTGGCAGAACACAAACTATGTAAAAACAAAGGTGAGTTGATCACTCTGGAACGTAATCAAGGAAAAGTTTCAAATACGGAACGACAAAAACGTAAGGAGGCTTTTGAGCGACTGGGAGCAACAGAAGAAGCAAAAATATTTGTTGAAGCCATTACAAAGAATTTTCCTCGTTATCTTAAAGACCAGTTTGGTGTCATTATCCAAATCGCTACGACCTGGGAAAACGAAAAGATCATACTCCAAAATGCTCTAAAAGAATGCATTCATAATGAAACAATAAGTGCAGAAAGTTTCAGAAAAGTAGTTGAAAATCTGGCGGCTAACAGGGAAGACGACTCCTATTATGATAGTTTAAATAGTAACAATGATTTCTTAGAAGAAAGAGAGCAGTTTGCCAAGGCTAAGACTTACTTCTGGGAAACGGAAGAAGCGAAACAGAGAAGAATAGATCAGTTAAGGATTGCCTATGCTAAAAGTACAAAATAAAGAAGAAGAAACGATTCACTACGCTAAAAAGCTCCATTTAATTAATGTAAAGAATAATCTTGCTACCTATATTGAGCGAGCCAAACGAGAAAATTTAAGCCATCTGGATTTTCTAAACTACTTACTTCGTGAAGAAGTAGAACAGAAGGAGCAGCGAGCCAAGTTAAGAAGAGTAAAAGAGGCCTGTTTCCCGTATCCAAAAAGTCTGGAAGATTTCGAAATTGAACGAACTCGAAATCTGACTCAGGATAAATGGGAAAAATTGATCAGTTTGGAATGGATCGACCAGATATTTAATCTAATTCTAATCGGTCCTCCCGGTATAGGTAAAACACATCTATCGATTGCACTGGGAACCTTAGCAGCAAAACAGGGTTATGCGGTAAGTTTTGTTACAATGAAGGAATTAGTCCAGTTATTAAAGACAGAAAATATTAATTTTAAAAACAAAAATCGTCTAAAACGAATCAGGAGCTCAAGACTCCTGATTATAGACGAAGTGGGCTATCTTCCGATTAGTCCGGTAGAATCCGGACTTTTTTTCCACCTGCTCTCAGAATTACATCTTAAAACGTCAATTCTAATAACATCGAATAAAAGTTTTGACCAATGGCCAGAATTCTTTGGAGATGAAGATGTGGTTTTAGGTGCATTAGACAGGATTCTCTTCCATTGTGATGTTCTAAGTCTGGATGGCGATAGCTATCGATTAGAACATAGAGAATCCTTACTATAAAAGAAGCCATTGGGGATTTCGAGAATAACAGGAATCATCTCGGAATCAGACTCCGGAAAAATTTAATAGTAAGACAATTTTTTAAAAGAAAGGTGATATTAGTTAATAGCTATAACAGTAGCAGATTTTAAAGTTTATGTTTCAACAGGATAAAATTTTATTCTAACTGGTTTGCTGTTGTAGATGGTTTAGTTGAATTTTGTAATCTAGTTTTCAATCTTACCTTATCTGTTAAAGGAGGTAGGATAAGGTTCATTTATAAATTGGTGGTTATATTTTCCGGAGTTTATGTTTAAGTGGTGGAGGGTTAGTCCTGTTTATAAAATTTTTAAATTTAATAAGGAAGGATTTTTAATTTTGCCCGGTGGATTTCTTTAATTTTAGTCGGTAGAATTCTTTAATATTTATTTTTAATTTTACTCAGTAGATTTCTTTAAATTACGCTTGACATTTACAGTTACTGCAAAAGATGCCAATCGTTTTGAGTCGGCAGACAGTTTTGCCAACTATCTG
>CANQOZ010000169.1 GCA_947625585.1 uncultured Eubacteriaceae bacterium | reverse complement strand
TTGGTAATCTTCATTAATAAAAGTTTTTATATTTAAAACTATAGTTTGATTTTTTTATTAATATAATAAAGAATTAATTATTATATAAGTTATCCACTACCTAAATTTAAACTAAAATAAATTAATTATTCCTCAGAATACTAATTAAAACAGCTAAATTATGATTAGAAAATTTATTAATCATTTTATATTTAAGCGGTAATTTCAGCTATTCCTGAAGTTATCGTTTTATTTTATCTCAAACTTTTCTCAAATTAATTACAACTCCAACTCATAGATATTTTAATGATTTATATAGAATAAGTTAATAATTGCAGTCATTAGTATCGTTTATATTAAAAAATTGAACTCCAAATTTAGAAATCGAACCAACTTTAATCAACAGAATCCAGAATTTTGTGTTTTTAACTTAAGGTAATTGAAAATAATTCGAAATCCATTGAATCTTTAGAAATTTAATTTTGAAAAAACACAGATTTTCAAACACAATCCTAAACCTATTTGGTTTCAATAAAATCTCTAACCATTTCTTTTAATTAATAAATGAGATCCGTAATTTGATTGTTTTTAAGAATATTCCTTCATTATTAACGATTTATTTTTACCTTAATGATTAGTTCCTGATAATTAGGAAAATCTAAAATAAATTTGGATAGAATTATTAAAAAGTTTTGTGGAGTTAGAAATGGTAAAGAAGTTAATAGCAAGTGACCTTGATGGAACGCTCTTACCTTATGGGCACAAGGAGATTGACCCAGAAGCTTTTAATGTCATTCACGATTTACAGAAAAAAGGAGCTCTTTTTATCCCTGCTAGTGGCAGAAATATCCATAGCATTCGAAAACTCTTTAAACCTATAAATAATGAGCTTTCATATTTAAGTGAAAATGGAGCCGTTGTCTGGTATAAGAATGAGGAAATAGCAGACTTTCCACTTCCAAAGAGACTTATCGATCCAATATCGGATGCAATTTTTAAAGATCCTAATTTAGATCTTTATCTAACATCTGCTACCAAAGGTTATCTTGTTACAGACGATGACGAACGAAAAGTAGTAGCAACCAAGCGTTTCGGTGAATATGATCATAAAGTTATTGACTCAGATACTTGGGACATAAAAGATGATAGAGTTGTTAAAATTTGTGCCTTAATGCATGATTCAAAACAAACCAAAGAATATTTTGATAAGTTTGATAAGGAATTTGGAGACGAAATAAACACTGCAATGGCAGGACTTGATGTCGTTAACTTTGCCCTCGGATCAAAAGGTCATGGACTAAGAATTCTGTCTAGGTATCTTGGAGTCGATCCTAGTGAAGTTTATGCTTTCGGTGATAACTACAATGATTTTCCAATGTTGGAATTTGCTGGCGAAAGCTATATGATGCAAACTGACGATCCAAATAAAATCAAGGCTGCTAAATACCTTTGTAATAACGTTGTTGACGAATTAAAAAAGATTTATAAACAGATGTAAATACAGAATTAGAATCAAGAAGAATTCTTGAGCTAATTCTTTTTTTAATTAGCTTTAAACCAAAATTCAATTGAAAATGGAATTTAATCCATTTATCCCATTACACACTAATTTTGAAGTTAACTCAATGATTTGTTCTAATGGAATCTGTTTCCCATCAGCTATCCACTGTTTATAGATTTCAATAGTACTTCGGGAAACAAAAGAAATAATTATGTTTTGAATTGGATGCTTTATCTCAGCTTTATTCTCACTCAAACTCCAGGTTTCCTTCATAATATTTTCGGTTACTTCGTTACTTATAACAGAATAGCTATCTCTGCATAGCAATTGTTCGTAAAAACGGCCACCTTCTTCACAAACCAAAAAGAATTCACGTGTTATTTTATCTAAATCATTTGGTCGTTTTAGTTTCTGAGTTCTTTTAATAAAGCTTTGAGCTAGTTCACTTTGAAGTTCCCTTAAAAGATCGTCTAAACAATTATAATGAAGATAAAAAGTTTTCCTATTAATTCTAGCTCTTTTTGTCAATTCTTTTATAGTTATTCGTTCATAATCCATCTCACAAATCATATCTTTAAAGGTTTCCCTTATTGCTTCTTTGGTTCGAATAACTCGTAGATCTTCTTTCTTTTTAATTATTTTATTCTCCTATTTTTAAACTATTTCTATTTTAGCTAATTTTATGAAAATAAACACATGTGAATTAAACCTCATAAGATAATTAATTGTTGCATTTGCCACAATCTACTTCTTATTGGAATGGTCACCTAGGAAAACTAAAAGTATAATTCAAAAAAGATTTATTATTTAAATTGCTATAAATGATTGAATATGATTTTTCAAAGTTTCCAAATGTTGAATTGATTCATGTTAATATCAACGATTTAAATGATCAAGAAAAACAGATCTTGTTTAGACAAGCAGAATTCTGCCAAGCTATGATAGATAAGGACATTAAAACATTAAAAAAATTAACGAGTCCAGACAAAACCTTTGTTCATATGAGCGGTAAGGTTCAAACAAGAGATGAATTTTTTAATGACATTTCAAATCAACAATTACAGTATTTTTCAATTGGAATTGACAGTCCTGTCATTTTTGTTAATGACCAATTTGGTTTAATTAAATTTACATCCGTTCTTAACGCTAAAGCTTATGGAGCTAAAGGTGTTTATCATATGCCTTCTTCTCATTATTATGAAAACCAAAACGGTCACTGGATTAATGTTAATCAGCCAGTTAAATAAACCTCATTTCAAAGCTGAATATGGTATAAACCTCATACAGTAATTTAATGTTGTTCTCACTTTTGTGATTATTTATAATAATAAATTTTGAAATTGGAATTTAAAGAAATCTGATAAATTTCAGGAGGGATAAATGATTCTTGATAGAAACGGAAATAAAGATGTAGCGGTTTTATTAGGAGCAGGTAGTATGGGAACAGCGATTTTAAAACGCATTGCCCCAGGTAAAAAAATTTTGTTAGGTGATATTAGTGAAAAAGCATTAGAACGAGTTTCAAAAGAACTAGCGTAGGTCACTAGTCACGAAATTCCATA
>CANQOZ010000168.1 GCA_947625585.1 uncultured Eubacteriaceae bacterium | reverse complement strand
ATCTGACGATCCAATTTCTAGAACCTTCAGATAGAACAATTCCGACTAAGTTAAAGAATAACTGGTTGTTTAGACCTTTCGAACAACTAGTTCGAATGTATGGTATTCCAAATTATAAGGAACTAGATCCAACGCCATTTTTTAGCTTAACTTATATCCTATTTTTTGGATATATGTTTGGTGATGTTGGACAGGGAGCTGTTTTACTCTTAGCAGGTTGGATAGCTGAAAAGAAAGGAATTGAGTTAGGTGGTATAGCCACCCGGTGTTCCATTGCTTCTATCATATTTGGATTCCTGTACGGATCTGTATTTGGAGTAGAGACCATTCTTCCAGCCTTATGGCTACGACCAATGGAAGATACTAATACTCTCTTAATAACAGCTGTTGTTGTCGGTGTAGTTATGCTAATTGTTGCTTATGTCTTTAGCTTGATTAACAAAAGTAGAGAAGGCGAAAGACAAGAGGAATACTTTGGCAAAAATGGTATTAGTGGATTTTTAATCTACCTTCTAATTTTAGCTGTTGGACTAATGATAATGCAGTATATTCCTGACAATATTATTGTTCAAGATACTCTTGTTGGACTAATCGTTGTATTTACTGCTCTTGTATTCTTAGCAACACCACTTATGAACCTGATTAATCATCATAAATTTAGTTACGATGTTTCAGGTGACTATTATGCAACAAGCTTTTTTGAAGTGTTTGAAATGTTCTTATCCATGCTTTCAAACACATTGTCTTTTATTCGTGTTGGTGCTTTTGCATTAACACACGTTGGTATGTTTATGGCATTTCAAACAATTGCTGAAATGTCTGGTGGTGGTTTAACAGGGGTTATTGTTTTAATTATTGGGAATATTTTCATATTAGTCCTAGAAGGATTAATAGACTTTATACAATGCTTAAGGTTGGAATTCTATGAACTGTTTGGAAAATATTACACAGGTAACGGTATTGAGTTCCATCCATTATCTTCTGAATTACAGAAATTGAATCAATAGAGAAATATTATGAATATTTTAAAAATTGCACTGATTTTATCAGGTTTAATTGTTTTAACAACAATAACATCAGGTCTAGTTTTAATGTATAAAGGTAGTAAGCCTGGTGAAAAGAGATTAAAAAAGATTTTAAAAATTAACTTAGCTGGTTTTATTCCAACAATGGCTGTTTCATTAATAATGTTTGCTCCAACTGCTGTTCAAGCTGCAAGTGATCCTACTTCAAGTGGTTTAGGATATTTAGGAGCTGCTTTAGCAACAGGTCTAGCCTGTATTGGTTCGGGTTACGGAGTAGGTGTTGTTGGTGCAGCTGCTCTAGGTGCTGTTAGTGAAAATGAAAAAATGTTTGGTAGAACCCTTATTTATGTTGGACTAGCAGAAGGTCTTGCTATTTATGGACTAATTATTTCAATTATGATTTTAGGATCATTAGGATAATGCATTCAGTTTTAATTAGTGATAACCGTGATTCTTTAATAGGAATGAAGATGGCAGGAATTGACGGTTACATGGTTAGTAATCCTGAAGAATGTTGGGAAATAACTCAAAAACAACTCAATGATCCAAATATCGGTATTGTTTTTCTAACAGAAAAAGCCGGTGATATGATTGAAGAAAAACTAGTACGTTTTCGTGAGAAGAGTATTTATCCACTTATTACAATTATTCCTGATAGACATGGTTTTAGAGTTCCTAACAAAATAACAGGTGTTATAAAGGAAGCAATAGGAATGTAAATGGTTTCTGTAGAAGACAAAATTAATATTTTCCAAAACGAACTTCAATCACAAGTCGATCAGTTAAAAGCTGAGGAAATAAAGAAAGCAACAGAGGAAGCTCAAATTAGAGAAGCTAGGGCAAGACTTGATATTGAAAATAGGGAAAAGGCAATAAAAAATCGTTATAAAAAGCTTGAAGACAGGAACATTGTAAGAATTATTGCTGAAGGAAAAACTCAAGCAAGAGATGTTATTCTTTTAACCAAAGATCAAATTAGAAAGAATTTTATTAAAGTAATTCAAAAAGATACTAAAAAGTATTTAACGTCGCCAAAATATAGGAACTATTTAGAAAAAAGTCTTGAAGATGTAAGGGATCATCTAGATGGTTCAAAATCGCTTATTCTCTATATTAAAGAGGCTGGTGACATTAATAAAAGATTTTTTGACGATAGGTTAGAGGGATTTGAAATTGAGTATCGACAACTACCTGAAGAGGATTTAGGTGGTTTTATTGTTGAAGATAAAGATGGGAGAGTCAATTACGACTACTCACTATACTCTTTAATTGACGATAATACTGAAAAGATAGATTTTTATCTAGAAAAATTAGTTGATGGAGAATTAAATTGAATTCTCAAAATAATATTATTACTACTGAGAGTAAACCTAGAATAGTAGGAATAAATGGGCCGGTTGTAACAGCTAAGGGAATGACTGATTTTAAGATGAGGGAAATGGTAACAGTTGGCCCTAAAAAGTTAATCGGTGAAGTTATCATCTTGGAAGACGATATCGCTACCATTCAAGTTTATGAAGAAACGGAAGGCCTTAAAATTGGCGATGAAATTGAAGCAACTGGTAACCCTCTATCCGTTAGGTTAGGGCCTGGGTTACTTAAGAATATGTTTGACGGGATAGAACGTCCGCTTAATAGTATTCAAGAAATTTCTCCTGTTTTTATACCTGAAGGTATTGGTTTATTAAGTATTGATGAAGATAAACTTTGGGATTTTGAAATTTTAGTAAATGAAGGGGACGAATTAAAACCTGGACAAACATATGCTCAAACTCAGGAAACCGAAATGATCAATACTAAGATTATGGTTCCTCCTAATATTTCAGGAAAAGTAAAGTCAGTAAAACCGTCTGGTAAGTATAATATTAATGAAACACTTGTTGAAGTTGAAACTGAAAAGGGAGTTGAGGAATTAAAAGGTTTCCAAGAATGGTCTATTAGAGATCCGAGGCCTGTAACTCAAAGACTAGAACCGGCAAAACCACTCTTAACAGGTACAAGAGTTATTGATACATTTTT
>CANQOZ010000167.1 GCA_947625585.1 uncultured Eubacteriaceae bacterium | reverse complement strand
GTTTATCTACGACTTGTTCAACTTTAGGTGATTCTTTATCTTCTTCTATTTTTACAGGTTCTGAACTTTTAATCTCTTCGACATTAATATTTTCAGTAGGTTCATTAATTACATTAGGTTCAGACTTGTTTTCGTTAACTTTCGGACTAGGCTCAACATTCTCTTTTATTACCTTTTCAACAGTTTTAACTGGAGCTGGTATAACTGGCTTACTCTTTCTTTTAACCGCAACTTCTTGAGGATAATCCTGAATACATAAACTAAGTAAAGCTGTGTTTGTTACGATTTCTCCAAGTGAATTAAACTTTAATCTAGAATGAGCTTTAAGTAATGTATCAATTGTTAAATAGAGTTCATCAAGAGTAAAACTATCTTTCAAATCTTCATAGCTTTGTTCAAAATTATTATCTTTATTACCAGTGATTTTAAAATATAGGAGATTCTGATAAAAATTACTTAAATCTTCCAGTAAAATCTGATCGTTCGTTCCATTTTGTCTAAGTAAGTTAAGATATTTAATCAATCCATCCCCATCACCAGCTGCGTGGTATTGTGCAATTGTTGAAAGTTGTTCAGCTGGCGATATTCCTAGAAAATTTTGAACACTATCTAATGTAATTAACTCTCCAGGTAGTTCAAGATCTGCACATTGGTCTAGCAATGATAAAGAGTCTCTCATAGAGTGGTCTCCACGCTTTGCTATTTCACTTAACGCAGAATCTTCGATATTTATATTTTCCTTATTTGTGATTTCTTTTAAGGCATTAGTGATAACTTCTTGAGAGATAGGCTTAACATTGTAGTGCTGACATCGAGAGAGGATTGTTGAAGGTAATCTTTGAGGTTCTGTTGTTGCCAAGATTAAAATAGCATGATCAGGTGGCTCTTCAAGGGTCTTAAGCAGTGCATTAAACGCTTCTTTAGTTAACATATGAGCTTCATCTATAATATAGACTTTATATTTTCCGTTGGAAGGTGGATATTTTATTTTATCCTTTAAGTCTCTGACTTCATCAACGCCACGGTTACTAGCAGCATCGATTTCAACGACATTTAGGTCGTTAGAAGCTTCCAAGCGTTTACAGCTCTCACATTCTCCACACGGATTGCCGTCTATTGGATGTTCACAATTAACTGCTTTGGCAAAAATCTTAGCCATTGACGTCTTACCTGTTCCCCTAATTCCTGAGAAAAGGTAAGCATGCCCAATTCTGTCAGTTTGGATTTGGTTTCTTAGAATCTTGGTTATAATATCTTGTCCGACTACACTAGAAAACTTATCTGGTCTGTATTTTCGATATAGTGCTAAATTTGGCATAATTGAAAAAAGCTATCCAATTTGGATAGCGCTTTTTTATTCTTCATCACCAGTTTCTTCTTCTCCAACTGTTTTTGCCGGATGAGGTTTCGTCTTACCGTCAGCAACAGCTGCTTCTGTTTCCGAATAAGCTGTATATTCAGCTTCCCATTGGTTTAATGAATCACCTTCTAGAATGCTTGCTGTTGCATCTGTTGCTTCTTCTAAACCATGAATCGTTTGGGATTTTGTTTCCGGAATGTCACTTCTTAAATTGTCATTCATGTTTGGCGAACCCCATTGGTTTACTACGGAGCTCTTAACACCTGGTTCATAAGATTCAGCTGCTTCTTGGTCAACAGGATGAGTTTCTTCCCCTACTGTTGTTGGTGGAACACAACTTGTTGCTCCATCCTCTACTGCTGCTTCTGTTTCTGAATCAACTGTATATTCCGCATCCCACTGGGTAATTGTATCGGCTTCCAATAAACTTTGTGCTGCATCTTCTGCTTCTTCTAATCCATCCCGTTTTTGACGTTTGTTTTCAGGAATATCACTAGCTAATTCGTCAGAAGTATCAGGAGCTGCCCATTGGTCAACAACCGAAGTTTCTACGCCTTCATATTCATCATCGTTAAAAAACATTTAACTACCTCAATTTCTTTTATGGGTTTCGTTCATTTAATTATTGTAAACGTTATTTTAATTTTATCCTTTTTTAGGTTAAATTAAAATAAGAATATGTATCAAGGTATTAATCACCTTATTTATATATTAGTATCCAGAAATAAAATTTAACTAACATTTTTTGTTAATAGTGCCAAATTTCATTAATTTGGAGAAATTATTTTGTTTAATGTTAATGTTTTAAAGCTATAATTAATAAAGCTTTTATTAAATTGGATTCAAATACTCCCTAACTTCAAATTTCGGATATATAATATTGTTATTTGAATGTTATCGTTTACACTCGAAACGCAAATTCCACTTTTTGTACTTGAGCTTAGAACTGTTTATTGTTTCTGATAAATTTCTATCCACTTTACCCATTTTGTATCCTATTAATCACTCAAATGTTGAAAAGATCAGCTATTCAAACTAAAATTAACTTAAAACTTTTTAATTAGTTATTCAACTCTACTTCTCTGATAAATTCTTCCTTAGTTGTTGAATAATTATGAAAAACTACTAGAAAGAGTAAATATGTTCAAAAAAATTGCTTTTCCATTAATGGTAGCAATCCTCTGTTCTTTATTTACCTTAGCTCCAGTATTTGCTGCTAGCGTTGATGGAGTTGAATATTCAACTCATATTGAAAACAAAGGTTGGCAAGATTATGTACGAAACGGAAATCCCGCTGGTACAACTGGTGAAAGTCTAAGACTTGAAGGATTGAAAGTTCGTTTAATTAACCCATCTGACGATTTAGGAATTGAATACCGAACTCATGTACAAGATATTGGGTGGCAAGATTGGGTTAGTAACGATCAGTTAGCTGGAACAGAAGGACAGGCTAAACGTTTAGAAGCTGTTTCAATTCGCTTAACAGGTGATGGAAGTAAAGATTATAACGTCTTCTACCATGTTCATGCTCAAGATTATGGTTGGCTAGGTTGGGCTAAAAACGGTGCTGATGCCGGTACAGCTGGTATGGCTAAACGTTTAGAAGCTATTGAAATCAAAGTTCTCCCAGCTAGTGAAGAAGGACCAACAAGTGATGTTGAACCTTTTATCGAAGGTAAAGGTTCTAACGAAGGTAGTACTACTCCAGAT
>CANQOZ010000166.1 GCA_947625585.1 uncultured Eubacteriaceae bacterium | reverse complement strand
CGAAACATTCTCCTTCCTTAACATTAAAGGAGACATTCTTTAGAGCATAGAAGTCCTGGTGGTAATTCTTTCGAAGCAGAGCCTCTTTGAGTCTGGCATTATTGTTTGGATAAAGTTTGTAAACTTTAGTCAAATCCTTAACGTCAATAACATTGTTTGGCTTTATCTTACTTGGTAGGACTTCCTCTTGTACTTCTACACTAGGTGCTTGTGTTTGTTCTTGAGTGTTCATTTTTATAATACGTCCGAGAAGTGGACACTTAATTTATTAAACAGCTTACTTCCCAACCACAACAGGAACAGTGTAATAACCCAGAAATAGAGTCCCATCTTCCAGCGCAGAATAGACCATTCTTCACTTAAAAAAGCACTCCTGTAACCAAAAACAATATAGTATAAAGGATTAAGTCTTAGAATCTGCTGGATTGGCTCTGGAAAAACTGTAATACTGTACAAAATTGGGGTACTCCACATAATTACCTGTAGGATCGTACTAATAAACTGAAGCATATCTGGAATAAACGGCTGGATCGCACTTGTTATCCAGGTAACTCCTGTTAAAAACATAATTAGACAGAACAGATAATAAACTAACTGAAGAGTGTATAGTGTTGGGTAGTAACCATAAAGGGTACAGATTGCCAAGGTAATTACAATAAAAAATAGGTGAGTAAATAAGTTGGCAACAAGTTTTACTGTTGGTAGTATCCTAATGTTAAATACAACTTTTTTAACCAGATAGGAGTATTCCCGGTAACAGTTCGTTGCATTAACTATGGTATCGCTCAGAAAGAACCAGGCAATGATACCGGTGATTAAGTAGATTATAAAAGGATAACCACCATCCGTTGCAGCTGCTTTTAGACCAACATCAAAAATGAACCAATATAAAGCGATGGTAACCATTGGGTTAATGAAGGCCCAAAATATACCTAAAAAAGAGCCCGCATAACGGGCTTTGAAATCGGTCCATGCCAAATTTATTACTAATCTTTTGTTATGGTAGATTTCCTTGAAAAACGTAAGCAATTTGTCTCCTAATTAACGGTTTGAATACATATTTTCATAATATTCAAGATAATCACCGGATTTAACATTATTTAACCAATCCTGGTTTTCTAGATACCATTCAATGGTTTCAGCAATACCATCTTCGAAAGTATAGCTCGGTGACCAACCAAGTTCTGTAGTAATCTTGGTATTATCAATAGCGTAACGCTTATCATGCCCTAATCTGTCACGGACATGGATTTTTAATTCTTCAGAAATTTCATCTGGATTTGTATCGATTCCTTCATAGGAATTATTTTCTAAGTTCTTCTTGGTGTTTTCTAATATCAAGTCAACAATTTCAATATTAGCTTTTTCATTATTTCCACCAATGTTATAAACCTGACCAGGCTCTCCCTTTTGAAGAACAGTATCAATTCCACTGCAGTGATCTTTTACATGTAACCAATCCCTTACCTGCATTCCATCTCCATAAATAGGAAGATCCTTTAGTTCTAAGACATTACCAATCATAAGAGGTATTAATTTTTCGGGGAATTGGTATGGTCCATAGTTGTTTGAACAACGAGTGATTGTAATAGGAAGTTTAAAGGTCTTGTTATAAGCTCTCGATACGAGATCAGCACTTGCTTTTGAAGAACTGTACGGTGAGTTCGGTGATAATGGAGTTGTTTCAGTAAACATTCCTTCTTTACCTAGAGCACCATAAACTTCATCAGTTGAAACTTGATGAAAGCGGACATTATCTTTATAAGTAGGATATCCTTCTTCATCAGTTCCAGTCTGCCAGTGTTTTTTAGCAGCTTCTAATAAGTTTTGAGTTCCTAAAACATTTGTTGTTAAGAAAATCTCAGGTTCTTCAATACTTCTGTCAACATGACTTTCTGCAGCAAAGTTTACAACACTGTCAATATCATAATCTTCAAAGAGTTTATTAACTAACTCAGCATCTTTGATATCACCTTTAACAAAAACATAGTTGTCGTTGTCTTCAATATCACTTAAATTTTCTAAGTTACCAGCATAGGTTAAAAGGTCTAAATTAATGATTCTTGTTTCCGGATGGTTTTCTAACATATATTTAACAAAGTTAGAACCAATGAATCCGGCCCCACCGGTAACTAACATATTTTTATAATCACTCATATTTAAATTTCAATTTTCCTTTTAAATCTTTTAACTTTGGTTGTTTTCTATCTTTATCAGATAGTAGGATTTCAGCATCAACTTCTGGCCATTCAATTCCGATTTCTTCGTCATCGAAAGCAACACCGCCATCAAATTCTGGATGATAAAGATTAGTACATTTATAATTAAACTTGGCTTCATCAGATAAGACTAAAAACCCATGAGCAAATCCTTCAGGAATATAGAACATCTTCTTATTATCATCACTAAGTTCAACACCATACCACTGTCCATAAGTTGGAGAACCTTCTCGTAAGTCAACACCTACATCCCAGACAGCTCCTTCGGTTACTCGGACAAGTTTTCCTTGAGGGTATTCCGTTTGGAAATGTAAACCTCTTAAAACTCCCTTTTTAGATTTTGATTCATTATCCTGAATGAATTCCATATCTAGTCCATGATCATTGAAAACTTCTTTATTATAGGTTTCCATGAAATAACCACGGTCGTCTCCAAAAACTTGTGGTTCTATGACTACTAAACCTTCAATTGGTGTTTCAATAACTTTTATATCTGCCATAAGTCGTTTTTACCTTCCTGTTCAGCAAGTTTTAATAAATACTTGCCGTATTCGGTTTTAGCTAAAGGTTCAGCTAATTTCTTTAACTGTTCCTTATCAATATATCCCATCCTATAAGCGATCTCTTCGACATTTGAAACGTAATTCCCTTGACGTTTCTGGATTGTTTCAACATAGTTAGCAGCTTCTGACAAACTATCATGAGTTCCTGTATCTAACCATGCCATTCCACGTCCTAAAAGTTCAACTTTTAATTTATTTCTATTTAAATATTCTTCATTTACGCTTGTAATTTCCAGCTCTCCCCTATCAGAAGGTTTAATGTTTTTAGCAATGTCAACAACATCGTTATCATAAAAGTAAAGTCCAGGTA
>CANQOZ010000165.1 GCA_947625585.1 uncultured Eubacteriaceae bacterium | reverse complement strand
GCATATTCAAGAATAGTTTGTTTAAAGCTAGGTGCTTCTGCAAGTCGAACATTTCTGGGAATTACCGTATTATAAACTAGTTTTTTAAAGTAGCTTCTAACATCTGCAGCAATTTGAGCCGATAAATTCGTACGATTATCCACCATCGTTAATAAGACTCCTTCGATTCGTAGGCTATGATTTATACTGTTTTTAACTTGATTAATTGTGTATAAAAGTTGGCTTACTCCTTCTAAAGAATAATATTCACTTTGAATCGGAATAATTATCGAGTCTGCAGCACCTAAAGCATTGACTGTTAAAAGACCAAGTGAAGGCGGACAGTCAATTATTATGTAGTTATAATAGGAATCAAGTTCCTTTAAAACATCTTTAAGCTTAAATTCTCGTCTCTTTTGATTTGCAAGTTCAACCTCAACACCAGCTAAATCAATATTTGAGGGGAGAATGTGTAAGTTTTCATAATTAGTTTTTTGAACTACATCTTTTGGTGTAGAAGTTCCAATAAGTGAATCATAGATACTTTTTTCAACCTCACCAGTTTCAAAACCAATTCCACTCGTTGAATTTGCCTGTGGGTCGGTATCACATATTAGAACTTTCTCTCCTTTTTGGCTAAGTGCATTTGCTAGGTTAATAACTGTTGTTGTCTTACCAACACCACCCTTTTGGTTAAATATTGCAATTTTTTTTGCCATTTATTTTGGAATCCTGATTTTTATTTCAACACAATCATCTTTATCAACTTCCTTATATTCAACATCATTTCGACTTTCCTTAACTTCCTTGAAAGCTCTCTTAATTGTGTTGATGTAGATCTGAGCGTTAATAAAAGATTTAACTCTTGCTTTTTTATCTTTAGTAATGGTTTCTTCGTAATTATTAGTTAACTTAGTATTACGAATCCTCTCGATTAATTCTTCCGTTCTTCTAACTGTCAAATCCTTCTTATTAATTTCCTCAATAACTTCTTTTTGAAGTTCTTCATCAGGAAGTCTTAACAAAGCTCTAGCATGTCTTTCAGATAGATTATTTTCTTCTAGTAATTCCATAATACTATCAGGAAGCTTTAACAATCTTATCTTATTTGCTATAAAAGATTGAGATTTTCCTAGAGAATTAGCGATTTCTTCCTGAGTCATATTGTAAAACTTGATTAACTGCTGGAAGGATCTGGCTTCTTCAAAATAGGATAAATCTTCTCTTTGTATATTCTCCATAATAGCTAAAATTGCGGAGTCATTATCAGTTACTTCTACAATAATAGAAGGGATTTTATCTAATTGCGCTATTTGGCAAGCTCTTAACCTTCTTTCTCCTGAAACTAACTCGTATTTATCATTTTTTAATTTTCTTACTTGTATAGGAGAAATCAAGCCATAATTTTTTATAGAATCAGCTAAGTCTTCAAGAGCTTTTCTGTCAAAGTGCTTTCTTGGCTGATTAGGATTTGGAAGAATTTGGTTTGTTGCGATTTCTTGTATGATTAAGTCAGAGTTTTGGCTCATATTATTTATTCTTTATAATCGAGAATTTTCGAGGATATTGTTCTGGTGTTTTTTCCTTTTTTATTATTTCAATCAAAACACGAGAACTACTAGTGATAGGTAAGCGCAGTTCCTTTTTAGCAATAATTTCCCCACCAAGCTTTTCTATAATATCCTCGGCTTTTGCCATTTCTTTTTGGATTGGTTCACTCTTATAAGCGATTAATTCACCTCCAACTTTTACGAAAGGCAGGCAGAGTTCGGACAGTATGTTTAATTCTGCAACAGCCCGGGAGATAGCATAATCAAAATGATCCCGATAAGCTGGCAATCGAGATGCTTCCTCTGCTCTAGCATGAACAAAGGTAATATTCTTAACACCAATTTCATTGGCAATCTGTTCAACAACTCTTAACTTTTTACCTGTCGAATCTAATAAGACAAACTTATTTTTTGGCGTAGCTACAGCTAATGGAATTCCTGGAAAACCACCACCTGTCCCTATATCAATAATATTTTGATCGCTGTGTTTTATGAGAGGAAGAATAGTTAAAGAATCTATTAAATGTTTGTCAATAAAATCTTCGGGATGAACAATCCGAGTTAAGTTTATGCTTTTATTAACTTTTAACAACAGATGCATATATTCAACGAGAGCCTCTAATTTTGGTTGGCTCAATTTGATGTCTATTTCCTTTAAATTGTTTTCTAAAATATTCTGGTATTTTTGTGATTGGGTAATCAATGTTGTCCTTCAACTATTTAAAATTATGTGTTTTTTAATTATAACTCGTTTTGATTAGAAATACTTTAAAAAAATTTTCTTGTATAGAAAATAAATTGTAAACTTTTTTAATACTATTGTATTATCACTTTGTTTAATCCTATTTAAAACAATGTTTCACGTGAAACATCTAGAATTAATAAAATAATAACAGAGAAATGTTTCACGTGAAACAATTTACTATTAATTAGTTTTGTTTTACCTGAAACATTTCATATTTAACAATTGTTTATCATTGATAAATAGCAACTTTCTAAACCAAGAAAAGTTAATCGAAACAAGCGTTTTCCATAATAACGATAGGTGATTAAACCATCCTTAAGAAGTTGATTCAAACATTTATAAAAAGTGGACTGTTTGAGTTCTGACTTTTTAATAATTTCACTTGAACTTAAAATTCCATTTTCCATCAATAAATCCAATATTATTTTTTTACTCGGCGTTACTTTTATATTTTTATTTGGACACTCCTCTTTAAAAAGATCTGGATAGTTTATCTGTTTATTTATACTCCTATTTGGAAGAATTATTTGAAATACATTTGGACTTAACCGAATCTCTGGTTTATTAGTTAGCGATTTATAAATTTGAAAAACTTTCATTAATCCGGTTGAATTAGCGTTCATTAAATTAAGATCGCAAAAGATTTTAATCAGTTTCGGATTTCTATAGTCGGATATACTAGAGAAATGGTTATCCTCATCTACTGAACCTAGAGAGGTAACAGATAAGTTTTCCTGACTTACATTAATTAAAATTGGTCCATAAAATGAGTAATCTCTATGAGCAATAGCATTAACAACTATTTCTCCAATTAAATTTT
>CANQOZ010000164.1 GCA_947625585.1 uncultured Eubacteriaceae bacterium | reverse complement strand
GTTAATGTTGAGGTTTCACCGGTTGTACCTGCAATAAGTAATGCATCCGTTCCATTATCAATTTGAAAGTCAATTAATTCACGGAACTTATCCCAGTCAACCTTTCCATCTTTAAATGGTGTAATTAAAGCTACACTACTTCCGGTAAATATAGGATTTTTCATTTTTCCACCTTATTTAATTAAATCCATTTCATCTAATTTCTTTGCAATCTGTACTGCATTGGCTGCAGCACCTTTTCTACTGTTATCAGAAACACACCATAGGTTTAAAGCATTCGGGGCACTCATGTCTTCACGGATTCTACCGACAAAGGTATCATTACTTCCTTCTGAGTTGATAGCAACTGGATAGATGTTGTTTTGAGGATCGTCCTGGACTACAATGCCTGGACTCTTAGAGAGAATTGTTCTGATATCGTCAATATTAAATGGTTTTTCAGTTTCGATGTTGATTGCTTCACTATGTCCGTAGAATACCGGTACACGTGTTGTTGTCGCTGTTATTCCAATTCTGTTGTTGTTTAAAATCTTTCTGGTTTCATTAACCATTTTCATCTCTTCTTTGGTATAACCATCTTCGAGAAAATCGTCGATATGTGGAATAACATTATGGGAAATCTGGTATGGATAGAATTCATTCTCTCCACCTTGATCTCCTCTTTGAAGATCTTCTACTCCCTTTTGTCCAGAACCGGATACAGCCTGCATTGTTGTATAGATAACTCTCTTTAAACCATAATTGTCATAGATTGGTTTTAAAGTTACAACAGCCTGTATTGTTGAACAATTTGGATTAGCAATGATGTTCTTATGTTCTTTTAAATCATCTGGATTAACTTCTGGAACGACGAGTGGAACATCTTCATCCATTCTCCAAGCCGATGAATTATCAATAACGATAACTCCCTTTTCAGCTGCAATTGGTGCGAACTTTTTACTCGTTGATGCACCAGCTGAGAACAAAGCAATATCAATAGGTTTGTCAAATGAGTTTTCAGTCAACTCTTCGACTTCGTAATCTTTACCTTTAAATTGTATTTTCTTTCCTGCTGAACGGTAGGAAGCCATTGGATAGAGGTTAGCTACAGGGAAATTTTCTTCTTCTAGAACCTGTAACATTTTTTGTCCTACTAGACCGGTTGCTCCTACGACAGCGACATTGTACTCTTTCATAATTTTTGCATTAAAAAAGACAGCCTATGCTGCCGGAATATAATATCCGATAGCACTCCACTACAGTGACAGCATACACCGTATTATCGGTTATGCCAGGAACCAATATGTTTGTGTTATTGGAACCTTCGGCAACATTCCCTTAGTTATTATCAACTTCGCACAACCGAATCAAATAACTTAAATGTCTGTTGCTCCTCTATCTGATAAATATGAAAAACAAATTATAAAATAATGTTAACATTTAATAACTAGGCTGTCTATAATATACCTTTTACCTGTTCTTTAATTAATAACTTTCGATAAACTCGTCTACTTCTTCCTTTTGCGGCATAGCACGAAGGGCACCTTTTTTAGTAGTAACTAAAGAGGCAGCAGCATTGGCAAACTTTAGAATTTCAGCTAACTTTTCTTCATCTAAGTTATCAATTCCTTCATCTAATACTGCGTTTAGTGCACAAGCCATAAAGGTATCTCCTGCACCTGTTGTTTCAATTGTATTTTCATTTACAAACGGAGCTCCATCCACTACGTAACCTTCATAGAATGCTTTACCGTCTTTACCCATGGTTGCAAAGACAAGTTTTGTTGGATGTTCTTCTAGAATCTGGTTAACACCATCTTCAATATCGGTTGTTCCTGTTAAGAATTTTATTTCATCATCTGAAATCTTAAGTAGATCACAATTATCAATACCAAAGAGTATCTTCTCTTTAGCTTTATCGAGTGAACTCCATAGTGGTGGTCTTAAGTTTGGATCAAAGGAGATTAGTGCTCCGGCTTCTTTAGCGAGTCTTAAAGCTTCCTTCGTTGTTTCTTCAATTCCTTCTTCAGTCATTGATAACGTTCCAAAGTGGAAAGCTTTTGTATTTTCGAGTTTACCAGTATCTAATTCGTCCACTCTTAACATTAAGTCAGCACCCGGTTTACGGTAGAATGAGAAATCACGGTCTCCATCTGGTGCTGTGTGGACAAATGCAAGGGTTGTTGGAATTTCTTCATCCATTAGAATACTTTCTGTATCAATACCCTGTTCACCAACTGCATTGACTAACATTTCACCGAAGAAGTCATCTCCTACTTTACTTAAAAAAGCTGTTTTTTTATCTAAGTTAGCTAACATTGATAAAACATTACCCGGTGCTCCACCTGGGCAAGCTTCAAATGTCATATTCCCCTGGTCACTTGCTTCACCTGGTGCCATATCTACTAATAGTTCACCTAAAGCAACTACATCATAATCTTTCAATTTTACTCTCGATTCGTTTAGTTTTCTTAATTTTAAGTTTTATTATCGTTTACTTCAATAAAACTGACCATTAGTGATTTAGAATAGTAATCAAAATCTATTCATCGATTTCTTCATATTCCTCTACTTCCATTGCATTTCGACCTAATTCTCTAATTTTTGGGCCTAAATCAAACTCACTTAAATCATCAAGATATTCATATATTCGCTTTCCTGCTGGTTGAGCAATGGAAAAATAATCAACTCTATGATCGCTATTAAAATCACCAGTAAAAGCATCTGCGAAACATTCAGTTTCAGGTGAAATTCGAAATACATAGGATTCATTCGGATATTCAGTATGAAGTAAATTGGCAACTAGATCGTCATTTTCATTTATAAATAAATGATAACTTACTTTATCGTTTGGATTTAATGTCTCGAAAACTCGAAATATCTGATCTAGATTTCCAGGTCGAAATGTTATTGTTTTTAAGAGTTCTCCAGGTTCATCATTTTCAAGAGTAAATTTACCACATACTAAACGTTCGCCTGGATGTACTTCGATTTGATTCATACCAGCTATTGCTTCCATTTGAAATTTAAAGATACATTGTTTTAAGATCTCATCAATAGCTTCCTCATCTAATTCATCAGCTTCTTCATCACTAATACCTAATTCATTATTAACAAAATCTTTGCAATCCTTTCCAGTAGGAAAAAAATCAAATTTATACTTCTCTTCCATATGATC
>CANQOZ010000163.1 GCA_947625585.1 uncultured Eubacteriaceae bacterium | reverse complement strand
AAGAAGATAATATTAATTCCAATTTTATTACTTGGTTTATAATGTTAATTTTATCCGAAATTTTTTAGGATTAAAAAAGAGGTGAACCTAAGTCCACCTTGTATAATTTATTTTAATATTGATCAAAATCGATAACATCAGCTCCGCTGATTAACTGGATCGTGTAAGCCATTGATCCTCTTTGAGTTCCTGAGAAACAAATCCATCTAGCTTCAGGATTCAAGTATTTATCAACTTCATGAGGGTAGCATAATGTACAGTCAAACGCAGCTTTTGGATTTAAATAACTCAAGCTTCCTTCTATTCCGATTTCGTCAATTCCAGCACCATTTCCTGGGTAATTAGGAAATCTATCTCTAACCGCTGTTCTAAAGGAAGTTCCGTTAGGTCTTGTATGAGATAAGTTTTGAGCATATTCACCGACTCTCAAGTCAGCAACAGCTTTTAAAGTGGCATTTCCACTTAAGTATTTTAATCCATTGTTTGATCTTAACTTATTAACTGCATAAACTAAACCAGCTTCATCTCTAGTTGAAGCAGAGATTAAAGGCATTCTCGTATCTCCAGGAGCTCCATTTCCTTTTGGATAGATAACAATTTCGAATGCTTCACAACGATAATTATGATTACTTGTTCCACAAGCTTGTCCACTCTTAGCCCAATCTAACCAACCATAATTTTCAACATGTGCTCTAGAATAGAGTTCGAAATTTTCAGCGTTGCCACCGGTTAAAGTAAAGACCATTGCTTCAATTTTCTTAGCTTGACCTGTTGTTCCAGCTTCACCCGGACTCTGGACTGGATCCATCCATCCTATATCCTGGACGTGTGGTTGATAAGAAATTCCTAAATCAGGATAGTCAACATTAATTGTGCAAGCTTCAATTCTTCTTGCCTGACCAGTTGTTCCAAGCAATAAGTGATTATTACCTTCACCATAATCAGTCCAACCAATGTCTGAAAGGTGTCCTCTACCAGATAAAACAGGATCGGCAGCGAAAGCTGTAGAAGATAATAGAGTTAAAAATAATAATATTGATAAAACACTAATAATCTTTTTCATCTTAAACCACCTATCTTAAGTAAGTCCAAGGACTTGTTAGTGAATCCTGAGCATTGTAGATTTCAATGTGGAGATGATTACCATCTGAATGACCAGTAGTTCCTACGAAACCGATAACCTGACCTCTTTGGACACGATCATTTACCTTACATCCAAAACGAGACATATGAGCATAATACACATTTTCACCTGAATCATTTTGAACACAAACACAATTACCTAAACCACCAGCAACATTAGCCATTTTTACAACACCATTTTTACAAGATACAATTGGTGTTCCAGCTGGTGCAGGAATATCGATACCATCGTGATAAGTTCCCCATCTTGGTCCAAAGTCAGATGCTATTCCGGTATATCCAGGTACTGGCCATGCCCATTTTGTTTGGTTAAATACATTATCTAAAGTTCCTCCTGGAGGTAATTTTCCAGCAGGTGCGATATAGATTTGTAAGATTGAAATATTTCTTCCAAATCCTTCAGATCCAGCTGGAGTACCATTGTTTCCCCATCCAGACCAACCTACTCCTGGGACATGAACTCGATAGAATATTTCATAATAATAAGGGAGTTGTCCCGTTAATTTCATTCTTATAGCTTGAATACCATTCGTATCATCACCAATGGTCTGTCCTTCATTGGCCCAATCTGACCAACCTTTGTTTTCACTATGTATTCTGTATTGAATTGAACCTCTAGCTTTTAGTTCATCACCAAGGTCAACATTAAATGCCGATATCGTTCCGGTTCCACCGGCTTCAACTCCATTGCCTACCATTTCCTTCATTTGTCCACCAACATCCCTGACCTGGTAGCCAATTTCAGAACCGGCAAAAGCAAAAGCGGAAGAGGAGAAGAAACCTACTGTTAATAAACATGCTAATAGTACTAATATTGATGTCTTTCTTTTCATCTTTCGTTTAAACTCGAATCCTTTTCTAGTAAATTTGAAATAATCGAGTTCATTATAACATCTTTTTGGGTATAATTATAATTTATGCCAAAATGTGTTCTATAAGCGTAAATACCTAATTAATAGAAAAAAATAAAGTTTTTATTTATCTATATCTACTGCAGCGATATAAGGTAGGTTGCGATCTCTATCTTGATAATCCATCCCATATCCTACTAGAAATTCGTTTGGAACATCAAAACCAACATAATCTGCTATTAGATCTACTTTCCTTCTTGATGGTTTATTTACAATAACAACAGTTGTAATTGAATTGACTCTTAACTTCTTTAGTTCATTTATTAAAGCTTTTAAGGTATAACCAGTGTCTAAAATATCATCAATTAAAATGATATCCCTGTCCTTTATATTAATATCAAGACCTGAAATTTTAACTTTTCCACTCGACTTAGTGTCATTTCCATAACTAGAAGCACGAATAAAATCAAGTTCAAACGGAAAATTTAAGTAACGAACTAAATCAGATGTGAAGATAAAACTACCTTTTAAAACACTGAGAATTATCGGATCTTTATCAGCAAACGCTACGTTGAGTTCATCTGCTAATTCTTTTACTCGTTTAGCAATTTGTTCTTTACTAACCAAAATTTCTTTTACTTTCATCTCCAATCTCCTATTAATTAGTAGGTTTAGATCTTTTTAATCACTTTGGCAGGAGAGCCAACTGCTACTGAGTTATCTTCAATATCTTTAGTGACTACACTTCCAGCTCCAATTACAACATTATCCCCTAGTGTTACACCTGGTAAAATAACAACAGAAGCTCCTATCCAACAATTTTTACCAATCGTAACTCCTTCTAAATAATTATCATGTCGAGTTTCTAGATCAAGACCATGATTTATAGTTGCTATAACAACTTTTGGACCGATTAACGTATGATCTCCAATTGTTATTCCACCTTGATCTTGGAACTGACAAGCTGCGTTAATAAAAACATGGTCACCTAATTCGATATTCTTACCGTAATCAGAATAAAATGGAGGGAATAAACTACAGGTATCACTTATCTTTTTTCCAGTAAGTTTAGATAAAATTTCAATTCTTTCTTCTGGTGTATGGTAACCAGTATTTAATTCAGCGGTAATTTTACCGGCTTCTCCTGAATAATAATGCATAGCAGCGTATTGTAGACTGCTGTTACC
>CANQOZ010000162.1 GCA_947625585.1 uncultured Eubacteriaceae bacterium | reverse complement strand
CTTTGGGTTTGTAATGTTCTTGAAGAACTTTAAAACTTTAGAAGCGATATCTTCATTAATCATAGCTGTTCCGTTATAGACTTTCTCGATTGCAACAATTAAGTCTTTGGTTGAGGTTCCTTTTAAAAGGTAGCCACTAGCACCATAACGGAGTGCATTAAAAACATACTCGTCATCATCAAAGGTCGTCAGGATTATTATTTTTATGTTTGGATAATTTTCTTTTATATATTTTGTGCAGATTACCCCATCTAATTCAGGCATACGGATATCCATTAAAATGACATCCGGTTCTTCTCTTTTTATTGATTCAATAACTTCGTTGCCGTTTGCAACAGTATCAATAACTTCAATCTTTTCATCTAAATTTAATACGATTGCCAGGCTCTGCCTAATTAGTTCTTGATCATCTGCAACTATTACTTTAATCATCTTTCTTAGCCCTTAATGGGAATTTTGCTTGAATGTGAAAACCACTGTCACCGTTGTAATTTAATTCTCCGCTTAACATATTTAAGCGTTCCTGCATATGATGAAGTCCAAATCCTTTGGTAACATCATGACATCCTACGCCATTATCGTCGATTCGAATATCTAGGCTTTCACCATCTTTTTTTATTAGTACCTTAATTCTATCTGCTTTTCCATGTCTTATGGAGTTGGTAATACTTTCCTGGATTACCCTGTAGATAATATCCTCCTCCTCATTATGGAAGTTATTTATATCCGTTAAAAAATCATATTCAATCGAAGCATTCGTTGCTGTACTCATTTCATTAAATACCTTAACTAATGCCTTTTCTAAGTTAAGCTTTTCTAAACTATCGGGTCTTAATCGACTAACAGATCTTCTAACATCCGTTATCCCCTGATGGGCAACTTCTGATATGGACTTTAACTGAATCTTAGTCGCTTCAGGAGCAATATCAATTAGGGCAATACAGGCTTCGATTCCTGTTATTATTCCAGTCAGGGCATGACCTAATGTGTCATGAATCTCTCTAGCTAACCTGTTACGCTCTCTAGTCTCTGTCATCTTAACGAGTTCCGTTGAATATTCCTGCAGCTGGTTGTTTGCAATCTGAAGTTCAGTATTAGCAGCATTCAACTGATCATTGAGTTCAATGATATGTTCCTTCTCACTATACTGGTCTTTAACCATCAGTACCATAAACACTAAGAACGTTAAGATATTTAAAGTAGAGAAGAAGTTTGTTACCCCTTGTAAAAATATCTGAGCCGAACTTTGGAAGTACTCTAAGTAAGTACTAAAGCTTATTAAGTGGGAACTAATACTTAAAAAAGCTAATTCACAGGCTAAATAAGCGATTGATATCATCAAAAAGTAAGAGAACTTCCAATACTTCTTAGGCAGGTACTGAATAGTATTGGCCAGTAGAAGTAAAAACAAACCAGGATAGGTAAAGTTTATTAAAAGACTAATTGTAAATATTAACAATATTTCAGATGCTATCTGGATAATATATTGGGTTTTCGTCAGTCCCTTTAAGTTAAAAAGACATAGCAAAGAGCAGTAGAGCGAGACTACTAAGATTGGTATCTTCCAATAATTAATAGGAAGAATACTGATCTTATCTAAGAATGCTGTACTCGTTTGTTCTCCAATTGTCTGTTTGATTCCAAAAGCCATAATGACTGAGATCAAGGTTAAGTTAAGAAAACTTATTGTTTTCATCAAGATCATCAGGTACTTGATAATCGTCCGTTCCCTACTCATTACTGCCACCTATCTAAGTTGAAGTTACCGATATTGTCTTTGGTAATCAGTTCAACCGGAATACGGATATCTGTCTGAACAGGTCTGTCATCAAACAGGTCATAGAGAACGTCAGCTGTTTTTTTACCTATTTCAATTGGAAACTGGGCAATTGTGGCTTTAATTAAACCCTCGTTAACTAATGTTTTTGAGTCAGGTGAGGCATCAATTCCATAAACTTGTACCTTATCAGTTAGGTTGTTTTCATCAAGAGCAGCAACTGCACCTACCGCTGCTAAATCGTTTAGACAAAAGACCGTATCAAATTGGGTTCCGCTTTGAATTAAATCTTTCATCTTAGGCATTGCTATCTCTAGCTGTCCTTCACAATCAAGTCGGGAGACTACTTTAATATTTGGATTTTGTTGGACAACGTCAAGAAATCCCTGAACTCGGTCACGAGCTGATTTAGCTGCTTCATGTGTTAAGAGGACTAAGTTTGACTTTTGAATCTGTGTTAAATAGTACTCCCCTAACACTTGTCCTGCTTCATAATTATCAGAAGCAATCGTAGAGTCAACATATCTCGGATCGTTAACGTCTGTATCAACAATAACGACTAAAATCCCTCTCTCCCTTGCTTTATCTAAAACATTTGTTAAACTTTGCCAGTCTACTGGGGCGATAACCAGAGCATCTACCCCTTGCTCAATCATTTGGTTTAGTTGTTCTATCTGTCTTGCACTGTCTAAAGCGGCATCCCGGACTATAAATTGGTCTCCCTCCTCTTCAATCCTAGAATTAATTGATTCGCTTATAATATGGTAAAACTCATTGTTCATTGTCATGTAATCGGCGCCGATCACACGAACTTTTTCCTTTTTATGTAATGAAAAATCTGGAAGTAGATTGGAGTAGAAGAGAAACGTGATAATTAGAAATGCTGTAACAACAACAGTTAGTATTGTGTAAAAATTTCGCTTACTAAATATTCTTTTATACAATTTTATCCGTTTCTAAAAAAAGTTTTATCTACTGTACTTTATAGTTATTTATATTCTATCAAATTTGACGGAATTGAGAGCATTTTAAAAATATTTGTGACATTTATCACTTTTTTAATACCTCAAAATATGATATTGACATAAGAGAGATGGGTTTAATTGGAAAAATGTAATGATCTTTAAAACACTGGCTTAGGAGTGATCGAATGGTTGAAGTACTGAACTATGAGGGGTCTGGTTTTAAAGAACAGTGTTAGGAGTAAATGAGGTTTTAAAAGAGTTTATAGGTCGTTGTTTAAAGATATGGTTAAAATCCATGTATTGATTCGAAAAATCGACCGACATTATAAGTTCTAAATACGGTAACGACGTTTCGAGTGTAAACGTATACGCCCCAGTGTCGTATTATATCCACTTTAGTCGAGATATATTATTCCGGTCTATTTAACCTTTACCCCAGTTACTATCGTGACATAATTCATTTAATTAAA
>CANQOZ010000161.1 GCA_947625585.1 uncultured Eubacteriaceae bacterium | reverse complement strand
ATATTCTTTTTTCATAATTAAATTATAGGATAAAACGTTTTAATTTTCTCTTCTATAATAAAATTTTCTACTCTTCAATAAATCCAGGAACAGAAATTGAAGAGATAAAATTCTGTCCAACTCCCACTGAAGTTAATGGCATTAAGATTAAGACATATAAAATAGCCAACCAATTCTTTGGATAAATAATCTCGAATGATTTTTTAGCACTTTGAACAATTAAACCAAGAAAACTTACTTTACGTTTAAAGTGACTTTCATTAACTAAATAAACAATTCCTACAATTTCAAACAGACAGAAATACGCTAAGATTAAGATACAAAGTATTGCAGTTATATCAAATAACGGATTTAAAAGAACAGAAAAAATATTGTCATAACCGATATAATCTAATCCTGTTAAAGAAAGTACAAATGATAGGAGAATACTAATTCCAGGCATAATAAGATATTGTGTTACAAAAATATATAATAGTGAAAATGGAATTAGAACCCAAATATTATAAAGAAGCAGTCCTAGACTAACTTTAAGTAATTTAATAAATTCTTTAACTAATGCAATTTCCTTTTTAATCCGTCTTTTAATCATTTTTAGATTCCTAACTATTTTTGTTAAAGGTGAGTTATTTCAAGTTTAACAGGATTATAAGAAAATTTAAATCGTTTTCAAACATTTTATTAAAATACTTCTTTAAGAGCTTATCTTAATTAAGACAAAAGAAATTTCTCATCTCATTTAATTAATTTTCATAATATAATTAATTGTCTTTAACTTTAGAAATTTCGAAAGGTGAATAATATGAATATTGTTTGTTTAGATTTAGAGGGTGTTTTGGTTCCAGAAATTTGGATTGCATTCGCAGAGGAAACAGGCATTAATGAACTTCGACGTACAACTAGAGATGAACCAGACTATGATAAATTAATGAATTATCGATTGGATATATTAAAAGAACACAATCTTGGTCTTAAGGAAATACAGGAAACAATATCCAAAATAGAGCCATTAGAAGGTGCTAAAGAATTTCTCGATAATTTAAGAAAGAATACACAAGTGATAATCTTAAGTGATACTTTTACACAATTTGCAAAACCTTTAATGGAAAAACTTGGCTGGCCAACCATTTTTTGTAATTCATTAGAAGTTGCACCAGATGGAGAGATTACTGGATTTAAGATGAGAATTGATGACTCTAAATTAAGTACAATCAAAGCTCTTCAATCAATTGGTTATAACACTATCGCAGCTGGAGATAGTTATAACGATTTGGGAATGATTGAAAATAGTCAAGCTGGCTTCTTATTTAAAAGTACAGACCAGATAAAAGCATACCATCCTGAAATACCAGCTTATGAAACATTTGAAGACTTACTTGAAGCTATTAATAATTCACTCGACAAAGATAACTAAAAAAATTAGCGATGTGAGAGACAACTCCCACATCGCCTTGAATAACCTTAAGGAGGTAAGGATAAAACTAATCTTTATTTCGGTTATTATAATCGGCTTCAATTGCTGCTTTCCAATCATCTGGAACAGCACTTTTCTGTCTTGTTAAAGATACAACTCCAGAAACTGCTGCAAAGTTTACTCCAATACCTCTACTGTCATTATTAAAATTAGCTGCTCTATTAGCCGCTATTCCAATAGATCCAGCAGTTTGTATGGCATCAATATTTGCTCCCAGGAATATAAACTCCCAATCACCTTGGTCTTGTTTTGATTTTACTAACTTTTTAATTTGTGAAAGTGAATATTCTTCACTTGCATTTTCCATTCCATCTGTGATGATAATAACGATTGTCTTATCAGGTTTAGCATTATCAGGAAGATTATTATTGAATTCATCAATCTGACTAATGGTATTACCAACAGCATCCAATAGAGCTGTACATCCACCTGGTCTATAATCTTCTTCTGTTAACTCTTCTACCTGTTCAATTGGAACATTTTTGTGAAGATAGTCCATTTTAGAATTAAATAAAACTGTATTTAAATAAGCTTGACCATCTTCATGTTTTTGTTTATTTAACATCGAATTGAAACCACCAATAGTGTCCGATTCCAATCCCCACATTGATCCACTTTTATCAAGTATAAAAGTTATATTTGTTATATTGTTCATAGGTCCTCTCCCCTTTTATTAGGATAATTTAATTATAGGGAAAGAACTTAGTGAATTGGTCGCTTTGAAAGCGACAATTAAGCGCCAAGAAGTTTTTGATCATAATAAAATAGAGCTTCGTTTATTTGAAAAATATTAAATATTTTATTATCAATAAAATATTGGATAATCACATCAGAAAGCTTATTTTTAGATAAAGTATAGCCAGCTCTTTCTAAGAGATCGTTTGTTTCTTCTAATGAGAGTTCAAGTGATAGAGCAAGAGCAATTGCAGTTTCCTTTGAAGGACAATAATCTTTATTATTTTTAATTTTAGAGAATAATCTCCGATCAATATTAGCTCTTTTATAACATTCAGGATCTGTCATGTGAGCTTCATCTATTTTTTTCAAAAGAAGTTCTGAAAAACTATCCTCCCTATTTCCTATACGGTCACTTAAATCTTCAGAAATACTAAAAGTCGAAACTGGAGCCAAACAATTCAACTCTCTGAGGTAAGCATCTTCAAATCCAACTATGGTTTCTGAAAGATTTGGATTTTGTTTTAATCTAACTTTTGGACCTTTAACATAATTTTCATTTATGTATTCACTTAAATCTTCTTTTAAATCTCTATCTATTTGAAAGGACTTTTGGTCAAAAATTACAAGGTAAACGTCCATTTCGTTATCTTCTAAAAACTCTTTAATTGTGTCAGTAGCAATTTTTAGAGCTTTATCTTTTGGATATCCATAAATTCCTGAAGATATAAGTGGAAACGCTATTGAATTAAGTCCATTTTCTTTTGCTAATTCTAATGACTTTTGATAACAACTCTTTAATAGTTCAGGTTCATTTTCAGTTCCACCATACCAAACTGGTCCTACTGTATGAATGACTTTTTTACTAGGTAAATTATAAGCATCAGTTATTTTTGCATCTCCAGTTTCACAACCATTTAGAGTTCGACACTCCTGGAGCAATTGAGGACCGGCTGCACGATGAATCGCTCCATCAACTCCTCCACCTCCTAGTAAGGTATTATTTGCTGCATTAACAATTGCATCTGTATCTAATTTAGTTATATCACCTTCGATTATATGAAATGGCATTTTG
>CANQOZ010000160.1 GCA_947625585.1 uncultured Eubacteriaceae bacterium | reverse complement strand
AATTTCGCTCAAAATCAACGATTTTAGAATAAATTTTTCAAGAAATTTTAAAACTTTTTTATGAATTTTAGGATCTAATTAATTCTTTACTGATATTTTTTCGATTTTCAATTCAAAAATTTAAATGTTGAAACTGTTACTTAAGAACAGATTCGTATTAGCCGTTTATTCAAGCAGAATCTAAAATAATCCCTGGAACCTGGTATAAAGGCAGAAGACTTTTTACAAGCCAATGGAATTGATCCGAATGTTTTAGGTAAAACCAGATTTTATGGTTTAGTTAATTCACTTGAAAATATGGAAGATCTGGGTTTAATCTTTCTTTTAATAATAGAGATAATCTCAAGACCCTGCTTTAAGATAAAAGCAGCGTATCAGACAAGAAGCGAATTCATGATCTGGAAGTTAAAACTACTTATCTTGAATAGGAAATCGAGTTTTAAAAAAATCTCTCAAGTAGATTTGGAGGTCTGGAAAACCCTGGTATTCAAGCCAGACCAAGAATAATCTATCAGATCATTCTAGATACGATCTATCAGGTTTTAAAAGGATTGAGACCTACTATAAAAGACTGTTCATATAAAATAAAATTTTTGTTTAGTTCGTTGTTTTTATAATGAGTAATTAAATAAGCTTGTTTCATGTTAAAATTAATAGATTAAATAATAGGAATTTAAAATGGAATTAGGAAAAACCCAGAAACTTAAAGTTAAAGAATTTAGTGATCATGGAGCAATTTTAGAAGATAATAATGAAAATACCGTCTTACTACCAAATAAAGAAATAAATGGTTTGGAAGTTGGACAAATTGTTAATGCTTTTATTTATAATGATTCAAAAGATAGATTAATTGCAACCCTGCAAAATCCTAAAATCAAAATAGGTGAATTTGTTCCTCTAAAAGTTATTGAACGTTCAAAAATAGGAGCATTTCTAGATTGGGGTTTAGACAAAGATTTATTATTACCATTTTCTGAACAAATTACCAAGGTAATTCAAGGTAGAGAGTATATGGTTCGTCTTTATGTAGATAAAAGTGGAAGATTAGCTGCCTCTACAAAAATCTATGATGAGTTATATCGGAATTCACCTTATAAAAAAGGAGATTGGGTAGAAGGATATGTTTATAATATAAATCCTAACGTAGGTGCTTTTATAGCTGTTGATAATAAATATAATGGAATGGTTCATAAAGAAGATTTGAATAACGAAATCCATAACGGGAAAACTATAAAATTAAGAGTTGTAGATGTGAGACCTGATGGAAAATTAACATTATCACCAGTTAAAAAAGCATATAAAGAAATAATCCCTAATTCTATAAAAATAGTAAAATCTTTAAAGGAAAATAACGGTTTTATTCCTTTTAATGATAAAACAGAACCTGAATATATTAGAGAAGAGTTTGATATTTCTAAGTCAGCTTTTAAAAAAGCTCTTAGTTATCTACTTAAAAATAAAGTTATTGAACAAACTGAGTTAGGAATAAAACTTATTAGATAGATGATAAATAAATCTAAAGTAGTAGTATTAAATTGTGAATCATATGATAATGATATAGTTTACAATACTATTAAACGAGGAATTGAGTTATTAGGTGGAATTGAAAAGTTTGTTAAAAAAGATGAAAAGATTTTAATTAAACCAAATTTCCTAGCTGCAAAAAAACCAGAAGATGTAGTAACAACTCATCCATCAATCTTTAAAGCCATTATAAAACTTTTAAAAGAAAATGGTTATAACAATTTAAGTTACGGTGACTCACCTGCAACCGCAAATCCAATTAATGTGGCTAAAGTAAGTGGATTAGATGAAATAGCTCAAGAAAATAATATTATTTTTGGAGATTTTCAAAGTGGCCAATCCGTTCGCTATCCAAATGGAAGAAAAATTAAAGTTTTTGATTTTGCAAATGCTGTAGTAGACAATGATGCTATTATTTCTCTTCCAAAAATGAAAACTCATGCTTTAACAAGAATTACTGGAGCTATAAAAAATCAGTTTGGTTTAATTTATGGTTTAAATAAATCAAGTTATCATAGCCGCTTTCCAGTTATTTATGATTTTTCTGAAGTACTTCTAGATATTAATGAATTTGTTAAACCAAGGTTATTTATTATGGATGGAATAATTGCAATGGAAGGGAATGGCCCTAAAAATGGGAATCCTATTGCAATGAATACTATACTGATCTCAGATGATCCAATAGCTCTTGATACAATTTTTGCTACCTTAGTTGATTTAAAACCAGAATTTGTTCCAACTATTGATTTAGGGGAAAAATATGGAATAGGTAATTCAAAATTAGAAAATATCGAATTATTAGGCGATCCTTTAAAACCACTAATTAATAAAGATTTTAAAGTAGACCGTCTTCCGGTTCGTGGTGAAGCTCCTAAATTAGGAAAACTTAAATATATTCGTAATTTAATAACTAGAAGACCAGTAGTTGATAAATCAAAATGTATAAAATGTGGTATTTGTCAACAACAGTGTCCACAAAATCCGAAAGCAATTGAGTTAAAGAATAAAGACTCATATCCAAAATACAATTATAATCGTTGTATTCGTTGTTATTGCTGTCAAGAATTATGTCCAAATAATGCAATAACTGTTAAAACACCTTTAATAGGAAAATTATTATTTTATCGTTAGATTGGAAATATATGCTAGCTTCAAAACTTTTATTAAATTGTTTAGCTGATAATGGAGTTAAAAAAATTTTTGGTTATCCCGGTGGTGCATTACTTCCAGTATTGGAATCTTTACGTGACTCAGATATAGAGTTAGTTCTAGTTCGAAATGAACAAGCAGCGCCACATTATGCTAGTGGATACTCCCGTGAATCTGGAAAAGTAGGAGTTTGTTTAGCTACTTCAGGACCAGGAGCCACAAATCTGGTAACAGGAATAGCTACAGCTTATCTAGATTCTATTCCCTTAATTGCAATAACTGGTCAGGTAAATAGGGATTTAATTGGCTCTGATGCTTTTCAAGAAGCTGATATTACTGGAGCTTCAGAACCTTTTGTAAAGCATTCTTACCTTATAAAAGACCCAAATGATATTCCTAGAGTAATAAAAGAAGCTTTTCATCTTGCTTCAACAGGCAGACCTGGCCCCGTTTTAATTGATATTCCTCGTGATGTTCAAGAAGAGAATGTTAGAAGAATAGATAGAAATCCTGATATGAAATTACCAGGGTATAAGCCGACAATTATAGGACATA
>CANQOZ010000159.1 GCA_947625585.1 uncultured Eubacteriaceae bacterium | reverse complement strand
TAACAAGTTTTCTAAAAGATGGATACATTTAAAACTTAAAGAATTTTAAGGATTGCTAAAAGTACTAAAATAGAAGGGATAGGGGAATAAATTAGGTAAAGGTTTAAAATTCCAATCATTAAAAGAAGTGCCACTATATAATAGAAGAAAGTTTAATCTATAATAAAGAAAGAAGAACGTTTTGGAAAAGTTTTTAAAATAGACAATACTAACATCTATTGCAGTAGATCTACAAAAGTGAATGTGGATGGATAGAAATGAATCATAAAATATTGGAATATCTAATAAAGCGTTAATTAATCTGGAATCAGAGTATTATAAATAAGAAGAAAATTAAGAGATCTAAATTGAGTTCCTACTTGAATTCTTTGAAATCTCATTAGTTTATCTAACGTTATATCTGATAAAGCTTTCATTAATTCGAACTAAATTAATGATATTGTGAAAGTATTAATTAACAGATAAAGCAATAAAAAACCGGGAGTTTCCCCGGCTATTCTTCCTTAATAAGGACAAAGTAATTTATTTCAATAATAATTAGATAATTACTTTTTACTAAAATTCATTTAAATTTAGAA
Organism: uncultured Eubacteriaceae bacterium; assembly: GCA_947625585.1. Lineage (GTDB taxonomy): Bacteria > Bacillota > Clostridia > Eubacteriales > Eubacteriaceae > CANRHG01. The sequence goes on along the minus strand of CANQOZ010000159.1, from coordinate 2,655 downwards.
AATTATATTTGAAAACCATTTAATCAATAAGGTCTAAATGAGCTCTCAAGCCATTCTGAAAATTCTCCTAACCAACCACCATCGGCTCCAAAGCCATGCGACCAATCGTTTAATACAACTCGACTTACTTGGTTTCCAATAGTCCGCATAACTTGAAATTGATAATCGAATTGTCTATAAAATGGATCATCTGTTCCATAAACATAAAAGGTTGGAGGAAGTTTTGCTTGCCTTAAAGTCTGACCATCTACATCGCCTATTTTAAGTTGACCAAAAAACCCATAAATCATTCCGTTACTACTAACGTCATCAGATACTTTATCAAGTTCATCTGGAGTATAGTTAGAATCAATTACAGTTCCATTTTTATTTTTATAATTCAATAAAAATTCACCGTTTTGAACTGCTCCAGAGGCAAATCCTAATAAACCAATATCATTTTTTCTAATCTGGTAATCGTCAGCATGGTTTCTGACAAATCGAATTGCTCTGGCAATATCAAGAGCCCCTTCTTTACTGCTATAAGGAGCAATACGGTAATCTAAAACAAAGGTCTGAAAGCCGTTTTCTCTTAAAGCAGCTGCTGCAGCAAGTGCATCAGTATAGTTACTTCGAACCTGGAAGCCACCACCAGCTAGTATAATAACAGCTCCTTTTGGTTTTGAATTTTTAGGTTTTGGTAGAGCGGTTATAAAAGGTCTAAAGTCAGGGGAGTCAAAATAATTTACCATATTGGATGAAATACTAGTTGAGGTTGGCATATTGTCCTTTTCCCATAGATAAAATGCTTGAAAGTCATCTGGATTTACTTTTGCATTTAAAACAGTATCGTTATTTTCTGGGAGTGGTAGCTTTCTATGTACAATAATATTATCCCAATCCTGCATTTTACCACTACCATATTCATATTCAGGTGGAAAGTCAGGTGGGGTAGGAACAGTTGATTCTGATGTCCCTTCTTTTATTAAATCTACTTTAAGAATCTTTTTACCTCACATATTTGTCATTTTAATTAATTATATCAGTTTAACCGTATAACTACTTTAAAAAAGGTGTAAAAATAGTAAAAAAATTTAAAATTATGCAATTTCTTTAAAAGTTTTTCTATTTGTTTAATCAACTAAAGTGATTATAGTAACTTTTTCTTCGAGTAATTATGGTGTAGTTTAATAGTAAAATTTATCTTTGCCAAGCTATCCAATCGGTCTCTTTTAATTCAAATCCCAAATATTAAAGTTCTCCAAACAACAATGCAACATTAAAAATAGAAGTAAGTCGTTGGATTTTAAAGTGATGTCAATATAATGATTAAGATTTTAAAGTTACCTGTATCAATGAATTAAAGTTAAAATCATAATGCAATATCATTATGTTCAGCAACTTCTTTAAAAGCATTTATAAGTTTTTTAGTTGTTTCTGTAGGATTTTTAGAATAAAGAATCCCAAAAGGAACAGTATAATCCCATTCAATAGGAAGCATCTTTGTTAATGGATGAGATCCTCGTGTCTGCTTGATTACTGGTAATAATATTCCATTATCATCACAATATCTAAACGTGTCGACATCATAATAGTCCAAGTCAATAATTTCAGTGTTAGGATGATTCTTGGCTAAATCCTCACGGAGTTTGGTTGTAGTTGAACTCCAGCCAGGTTTAACTAACATTAACTTTTCACCGTCTAGATCATCTATAGTTAAAGAATCTTTACTTTTATAAGGATGATTTGATGGTATTGCTATTAATAATGGTTCTTCAGAAAGTTTTAAAATAGAACAATCTTCTAAATTATTTAAGGTATCATCAAACATTCCGAAAACCATATCTATTTCATTACCTAAATTATCTAAAATTTCACTAGCATTTTTTGGGTTCTTTTCAAAAGGTACAATTTCGATTTCAATATTAGGGCATACCCGTTCAATTTCTGGCCATAAGTTGACGAGTTCAATTGTTGGTGTTATTGGAGAAGTGCCGATTCGGACCTTTTCCATTTTAACATTTGCTCTAAACTGTGCTCTTTCAACAGCTTCTTTACAAGCTTCTATTATTTTCTTAACATCTCGATAAAACGCATTTCCAGCCTTGGTTAATTTAATGTCAGTATTCTTAGTTTTAAAGAGTTTTACGCCAACTTCCGATTCAAGTTCATTTAATTCTTTCTCAATGGTGTCATTATCAAATTTAAGTTGTTGGGCTGCTTTATTGATATTCTCTGTGTCGGCTACTGTAATGAATGTTTCGAGTCTTGGATCGTAAATCATTTAAATTCCTTCTATTATAATTACTAGTAAGATTATTTACTTATTATAAACCTAATGAATCTTCATTTAAGATTATTCTTTAAATTTTTACAGATTCTTTTTATAATAAATATCTTCTATTATATAGTACATAATTAATTTTATGGTAATCCTTTAAAAATTAGAACAGCGATGTTTCGAGTGTAAACGTTAACATTCCCTCGCCGCTTGAAGTTATTTCATTTTGTAATCCCATAAAAAGTAGTAAGCTTTAGGTTGATAATTGAGGAAATTTTTCTTTAGAAAATATACGACTAAAATATCGATTTCAGATAATTTCTTTTTTCACCAGATGTTAGCGTTTACATTCGAAACGGTCCAACCCGATTTTTCGGATAAGATTTAGTTGTGGG
>CANQOZ010000158.1 GCA_947625585.1 uncultured Eubacteriaceae bacterium | reverse complement strand
GAAGCATATCATAAGTATTTCCTGATTTATGAGGTGATCCATTAATTAAAACAACTTTCATTTATAACTCCTTTATAATTATTTTACATCTTTTATTACTAAGTTAACATTAGTTCCTTCTTTCATCTGCATATCTCTACTTTTATCAATCATGTTAAGCTTAATGATCCGTTCTTTTCTATTTTCGATTTTTAAATTTTTTCTAATTAGAAGAACAAACCTGTAACAAACTGTTGCAACCATTATAACCGCTAGTGCTGTTTGAATTAATATTAGTGGAATATTAAAGAAGGTAGTATTAATTCCTACTTTAGTAAAATACTTCATAGCTTCAAAACTTGTAACAGCAGAAATTACAAACGGAAACGAAAAGCTGCATCAGTTGGATAAAGTGGTAATTTTAACCATTTTGGTAGATGCCAAACCATGTAAATCCATAGTAATAAGGAAAATAAGTAAAGTACTACAACAACAATCAACCATGGATGTTCAAAGTTTCTAACATAAGTAGTTAAGCATATTCCTACAGCTAAATTAATACAAAGCGTTGGTTTGTCCATTCTAGGAATAGAAGACTTCCTGATTCTGATAATTAGTAAAATGAAAATAATAATAAAGCTTGTTAATCCTTCAAAGAAAGCTGCTTTACCAAACCAAGTCGGAGCAAAATTTTTAGCATCAAAACCAGTTAAAGCAAAACCAACATATACAACAAACCATGGAGGAAGCAATGTTGGAAGTTTAAAATGCAAAACATATTTATAAGTAAAAATTACTAGATTCGTGTAATGGACAACAACAGCAAGCCATCAAGCCACTTGAGCAACTTGTGAATTTACAAAAGTCGGAAGATATCCGGTCCATACCATTATAGCTAAAGTATAAACGGTAAATATTCCAAACATTTCAGGATTTTCAATAGCATCAACTACCATCTTAAAGCAAAAAAGCATTTTCAGTAACATTACAAAAAGTAAGATAGTTGTTACTATAAAACAAAAATGATAAAGCTGTTGAGCTAGGTCCGGCATCTTTAAAATTTGGGTAAATACAGCTTTTAACAAATTTCCCATACTAGCAAAAGCAGAGATTAAACCACCTATTGGAAGTGGGATAGCTTCTAGAAAGCGTTTCATTTTTGGCCTCAACAAAACAATAAAAGTTAGGTTATTTATTGTATTTATACGTATTCATTTGAGTTTAAATCGAAAATTTAACTTTTTAGAACAAAGATAATAAAAAAGTGCTTCAACAGGTAGAATCTGCTAAAGCACGAAGCATTTTATAAGTATTTATTTTTTTATGTTATAAGTCAGTTTTAACTTAAACCATATAAGGAGACACCTTCAGGGGTCCAGCCTCTACTAGGAAGTTCTGAATACTCATGAGCATCTCTAGTTAATAAATGACGTTGACTTTGTCCATTATAGAGACGATAAATAGGTGTTCCTGAATCAGTTGAATAGAATATTGGATCACCACCAAAATCTGCAATCCAACCTCTAGAAGTTGTTAATTCACGAACTTCGTTATCATCTGATGTATAAAGGTGATCGGCTAATGCTGGATTATAAAGTCTATAAATTGGTTTACCGCCTCTAGGAGCATTCCAACCAACACCTTCATTTGTCCACCCTCCATTTACTAAAGCACTAACTTCTTCAGCTGCAGGAGTATAGAGATGTTCTCCTGTTTGATTATTATAGAGTCGATAAATTGGAACAGTATTATTGTTTTCGTTTGGTTGTGGTGTTTCACTTGGCGTATTAGGTATCGAAGGTGTACTTGGTTTGTCAGGATTTGTTGGTGTACTTGGTTTTGAATCAGTACTTCCCTTCCTAACTATAACCTTAATAGTTTTAGTAATTCTTCCAGCTCTTAAAGTAATTATAGCTGTCCCTTCTTTATAAGAAGTAATTAAACCAGTTGAAGAAACAGTAGCTACAGATGAGTCAGAAGAACTATAGCTTATGGTATCTGAAGAAGTTTTCGGAACAGTTTCAGCTATAATTTGTGAAGTTTTCGGCTCCTGATTTAATGTAAACTCAACAGTAGAACTAGAACTCAATTTTATGTCCGTAGCTGGCGCAGTTACTGTAACTGTTACATAATCAATCATTTTTCCAACTTGAACAGATATCCTTGTAGTTCCTGGTGCAATTGCTGTAACTAATCCATCAGAATTAACTGTTGCAACATTAGGATTTTCAGATTGGAACTTAACACCATTAATATAATCTTCATAAGTGCTTACAGTCGCTTTTATGTGAATATAATCAGCATTAGGTGAAGTTGTTGAACTTAACACCATATTTTTGGGAGAAACTTCAAGTAAATCATCAGAGCTTGGATTACTTGGTTGTTCTGGTTGACTTGGCGAACTTGGCTCAGAGCTACTTGAATCTGGGTAACGAGTCCATATGAAGTCAACTGCTAATCCACTTCTGTTAAGCTTTCTTCCCCAATGGATTGAAGAATTATAATTCCCTTCGGCAATAATTAGATAATCAGGGTGAACTTCAAGTACGATTACTGTATGAGTATTATTGTTAACTCGTAAGATATCTCCAACTCGAATGTTATTAACATCATGATGTTCATGAATTGGTAAATTTCCAAAAGCTGCATCGCTTAAAATAAGAGCAAATGCATGACATCCGTATCCACCAGGACCAACCACACTTCTATAGAAATCATCATTGGTCCAATGTCTTCCTTCATAATATTCTCCTTTAAGTGCAACCATCCGATTATAAACATCTTGAGGATTTATTGTTTCTTGAATAGAAGCACTTTGCGAATTCGTAATTAGAACTCGTGGAGCATTAGTACTATCTGTTATATTTGTTTTTGCACTTACTGGAGTTAAAAGCATTACAAAAAGTAGTGATAACACTAAGAAAAGCTTATTAACTGGTCTCATATTCCAAAATTACCTTTCTATTGAATAAAGTTATTTGAATTTTATTGGAGTAATTTCAAACGTTTACTTAAAGAAAATTCCTCTTAAGTTTTCAAAATAAAGCATTTTCTTAATTATAAATATTAGGAAAAGTTAATCCTATCGAAAAATCTAACATATCGAATTCAATTAACTTAATCCAATCCTTATTTAAAAAGCAAAAAAGGTGAACCGAAGTCCACCTTGTATAATTTATTTTAATATTGATCAAAATCAATAACATCAGCTCCGCTGATTAACTGGATCGTATAAGCCATTGATCCTCTTTGAGTTCCTGAGAAGCAAATCCA
>CANQOZ010000157.1 GCA_947625585.1 uncultured Eubacteriaceae bacterium | reverse complement strand
ACCTAAATCTTTTAATCCTATGAGTAAGCTGTTGTGATAGCGGATAAAGCCTAAACTTTTATAAGAATATGCGTTAAAGTTTTCCTTAATCTGATTTTCTCTATTCCCGACATTATTATTATCACTAATAATGCTTTCATTAATCAGGAAATCCATTACCGGACTCAAGTAGATCTCCATTAAAACTTCAGATAACATGTTAGAGTGAAAAGTTTTTGAATAACTGTTGTTATCTTTGAAGTTATCCAAAAATCCTCTCTTACTGAACTTATGGATTAAGCGAAGTAAGCGCTCATCGTCAATTTTTCCTTTAATAATAGAGTCTAGTAATGCCTGATCTCTATTTTTAATAATCTCTCTTAGATCAACAACAAGAAAGGCATTATACTCCGAGAAGTTTTCCTTAATGAATATTGCAGCAGTCTGTGGGGTAAACTTTTGGATCTCGCCTACCCTAAAAGCGGCTCCCAAAAGTTCACCGAGTCTATCAGCAACCTCCATGTGGGCCTTACTGCCTAAAACCGGTTTGAAACTTTCATCTTTTAAACTGTCTACGTCTTGAAATTTTTGATAAATATTCGGATTTAGTAGGTTACGGTATAACCTTGTATGGATAAAATCGTTATTCTTTTGACTTAGAATTTTAAGAACTGTATTAAAATCTGTAATGGGCCTTTCGCTCCTTTTTAATAAATTCTTAAGTGTAAACTGCCACCCTTCGCTTTTATTCAGGCTTTCCCTGACTTAACTACTACGGTGGCTCCGAGACCTAAACTAGGTCTTCCCCATTTGATTACCTGATCCAGGACCGTTCCAGGAAGGTGGGATTTTCGGCTCATTGTGCTAAAGGTTTAATCAACTTTAAGTCAATCCAGCTCAAAGTTGACCTTTAGAATAGGGACCATACCTCACTCGCCTGTCCTTTAAGCAGTCTAGCTTTCACCTTTTGGAGCGTTTATGAAACCTGACATGCTGTGTTCCCTACCGAGTTACCTCGGCCTGGTAAGTCAGGATTCATTATACCTGCTTCCTAAGCAGGAAAATCAAGCAACCCTTGATGGGCGCACGATTGACTGGTCATCATCTCCACAAACGCAAATATTTCGATGGCCCTGAGCGATAAGCTTTACGAATTCATACTGTGGTTTATTGCTATCCTGAAACTCATCAACGAGTATGTAGCGGAATTTACGCTGGTAATACTCTAGAACTTCCGGATTTTCTTTTAATAGCTTGATCGCATTTAGTATCAGATCATCATAGTCCATCGAATTGTATCGTTTTAAGCGGTTTTCGTATTCACGGTAGACTTTTAAAGTCAACTCTTTATCCCAGGGAACTCCTTCTTCCATTAAATCTTTAGGAGTTTTACCAGCATTCTTATATTTTGAAATTTCACCAACAAACTTAGCTGGAGGGTTATCCTTTAAGTTTTGGTTCATTTCTTTTAAGATATTTCGGATTACCGACTTTTGATCCGCTGAATCCAAAATCTTATACTGGGATGTGTAGCCGATCTTCTCCGCATTCATTCGAAGAATTCTCGCACAACAGGAGTGGAAGGTTGACATCCAGATATGATCTGTATCATAGATGTTGTAGGATTCAATCCTCTCCTTCATCTCGTTAGCTGCTTTATTAGTAAAAGTTAACGCCATGATCTCGCTTGCCCAAGCCTTGTTTTGTTGCAGGATGTTAACGATTCGGGCAATAATTGTCCTTGTCTTTCCTGAACCTGCACCAGCTAAGATAAGTAGCGGTTGATCAAGCGTTTCTACCGCTTCACGCTGTTGTTCATTTAAGTTTTGTAATATGTTCAGTTTTTACTATCCTCCTCTTTTACTCGGTCAAAGACCAATACAAAGGTGGTTCCCTCACCTAACTCGCTTTTAATACCTAAGTTAATGCCGAGTTCTTCACAGATGAGTCTGGCTATTGAGAGCCCTAGTCCTGTTCCACCTTCTTTTCTAGAACGGTTCTTGTCAACCCGGTAGAACCGGTCGAAAATTTTCTCCTGGTCATCTTTAGAGATGCCTATTCCATAATCTTTAACAGAGAGGGTAATGGTTGACTGGGTACTCGTTAAGGATACAAGGACCTCCTCTCCGTCGCCACTATATTTTAACGCATTATCGATTAGTATTGTCAGTACCTGCTCTATTGCAGCCGAATCCCCCTTGGTAATTAATTCATAATCCGAAATATCCGCTATTAGAGCGATTCCCTTCTGCTCTGCTATTGGCTGAAGCTTTTCCGTTAGTTCTAAAACAAGATAGGATAAGTCAACATCTTCAATTGTAAAGTGTTTCTCGCCGGAATCGGCTTTAGCTAGAAAGAGCAAATCATCAATGACATTTCTGGCAAATTTTACCTCGGTTAGGGCATTGTTAACCCACTGCGTGTCTCCGTTTTCTGAAACCTTCTCTGCCTCTAAGTTTGTCATAATAACAGCTAAGGGTGTTCTTAGTTCGTGGGAGGCATTAGCTAAAAACGTCTGCTCTCTTTCAATGTTTTCCCTAATCGGTTTTATAGTCCTACCTGCTAATAAGCTTCCTATTATATAGGAGATTGCAATTCCAACCAAGATAACTAAAATAGCAGTAATTAGAGGTACTCTAAAGAGAGAGCGGAAGGTACTCATATTCCGAATTAATTGAACTACGATCAAGTCTCCAGAAGTGCTGACATAAGCAGAGGTACAGATCTTATAGGAACTCCCGCCATCACCGAAGTCAACGATATCTCCGGTCTCCCGTTTTAAGTTAAAGAATTTTTGAACAAGATAGAAGGAAGTATCGGAATCTAATTGAAAGCCGGGGGATTGTTCAACGATATCTAAATTGTCATTATAGATTTGGTAAGTTGTATCTTCGTCGTTTAGAGCAGAGATGATGGGTTCTGTTGCCTCTGGATCATTATGGGTTGTCTTTTGATCGTAAGATGTCGCAAGCTGGGTCGCTAAGAGTCTTAAGTTTCTTGTTGAACTGCCTTCGATAGCGTAATAAATTGAGAGAAATAAAACAATAGCTGAAATAATAGATATTCCAGCCAGTATTAAAGTATATGTAAGTGTCAGTTTAAATCTTAACTTATTTAATGACAACATTTTAAAGTTCGATCAAGTAGCCTTGGTTTCTAATTGTCTTAATGTTTACACTAGACTCTTCTAGCTTTTTACGAAGGTAGTGGATATAGAGTTCAACCGAGTTTTCCGTAATACCACCCTGTCCACCCCAGACTTCCCTTAAAATCTCCGTCTTTGATTTAGGGTGCCCCTGGTTTGCAAGTAGAAACTCTAAG
>CANQOZ010000156.1 GCA_947625585.1 uncultured Eubacteriaceae bacterium | reverse complement strand
TGGCTCAATCAATATTTAATGGATGTTAATGACAAAGTTGGTACCCAAGACCCATTCATTGAAGGTACGGGAATGCAGCACTTGACAGGTTCACAAGCATTAGCTTATGCAAGAATTCGTTACGTTGGTAACGGCGACTTTGAAAGAACTCAGAGGCAAAGAACTATTTTAGCCCAAGTAGTTGCTAAAGCTACCCAAATGAATCCAATGCAGCAATTATCTCTAGTTAGGCAAATACTTCCATATATTCAAACAAGTTTAAGAACTTCAGAAATGTTAAAGCTTGGACTAAACTTTATTTTAATGAGAGATAAGTCAATTGAACAGGATAGACTGCCGACAGATGAATTTATGGCAAGCGGTTACTTAAATGGAATTTCATATGTTTTTCCAAATACATTAGTGGATAACATTAAAAGCTGGTATGGTTTTGTATATGAAATAGACTATACTCCTTCAAAAACAGCTGAGGAAATTAGTGAACAAATCGCTGAAACGTGGTAATTAAAAAAACAACCCAGGTTATTCCAATTGGAATTACCTGGGTTTTATTTTATTCTAAATTATATCCAGCCCTTTAACTTCATAGCTTCACTTATACGTTTAATAGCATAGTTAAAAGCAGCTGAACGCATGTTCTTAGTGTTTTCTTTTTCATAAATGTCATAGATATTATTGAAAGCCTTTACTAAGAGATTTTCTTCTCTTTCAAAAACTTCTTCTTCAGTCCAATAATATCCTTCTAAGTTCTGAGCCCATTCAAAGTAAGAAACGGTAACTCCACCTGAATTAGCTAGAACGTCAGGAACAATCAAGACACCTTTTTTATCTAAGATTTCATCTGCTTCAGGGGTTACAGGACCATTGGCGCCTTCACCAATAACTTTACATTCAATTTTATCAGCATTTTCGCCTGTAATAGCTCCACCTAAACCACATGGTAATAAGATATCACAAGGAATATCATAAATTTTATCTTTATCTAAGTATTCGGCTCCTGGGAAATCTAATAGATCATTACCATTTTCTTCATAATATTTGAATAGTTCAGGAATATCAATTCCGTCTTTATTATAAAGACCATTACGGCTGTTTGCGATAGCGATGATCTTGCATCCCTGATTGTATAACCATAAGCAAGCATAAGATCCAACATTACCAAAGCCTTGGCATACTACTGTTGCACCCTTTAAGTCTAATCCTTTTTTCTTGCAAGCTTCACGAACACAGAAACCAACTCCATAACCAGTAGCTTCAGTTCTACCTAAAGATCCACCAAGTTCAAGTGGTTTACCTGTAAATACACCGATATCTTGTTTTTGAGTTATAGCTTCATATTCATCTAACATATAACTCATAATTTGACCATTAGTATTTACGTCAGGAGCTGGTACGTCCCATTTTTCACCAATATAAGGATGAATTGCACGAACAAAAGCACGAGATAAACGTTCTAATTCACCTTCTGATAATTCTTTAGGATTTACAGTGATTCCACCTTTACCACCACCATATGGTAAGTCGGCTAAGGCACACTTAATAGTCATCCAACCAGATAAAGCTTTAACTTCGCCTGCATCAACGCCTTCGTGGTAACGTAAGCCACCTTTTGTTGGTCCTAAAGCACTACAAAATTGTGAACGATAGCCAGTGAAAACTTTCTTCTTGCCATCATCCATTAAAACCGGAAAAGATACTTCAAAGAATCTGTTTGGTTGTTTTAATTGGTCATAAACAGCTTCTTTATTGTCAATTGACATTTCATCAATAGCAGTTTGTAGCTGCTGTTGATACATTTCAAATTCTTTTTGAGACATATTACCCTCCAAAATTGATCAATTTAAATTATAAAATAAAAAATATCAAATTGTACGGCAAAAATAGAGCTTAATAAAAAATTGAGGAAGTTATCGTTTTCAAAATAAACAGAACAAAGCTTATTTTTCATCAATTTTTACCAGTTTATATCTACAATTTTAATTAGCAAAGTGAGGAAAAAAATTCGGAGAGTCAGGGAACTCTCCGGTTATTAAAAGGAATCAAAGAATTATCACGAATCTGGATCCATGCTTTTCCATGGACCAATGTTACTCCGAGCCAGTCGCTTTGCATCAATTTTTTTAGAGATTGTAGTATAGCCAATATCAAACCCAGCTTCCCTAATTCTCCTGTAGATTTGTGTCTTTGGACTAGGTTTGTAATCCACCCCCTCGACAACAGCTCTTTGATCTTCCTCTTCTAAGATCTCATCGAGTAGTGCATCGATCTCCGGTTTATATTTATAAGGTTTCCTACCCTTTTTAGGTTTATTTTCAGCAGTCAAAACATCCTGGATAGCTTGTAAACCTTTTTCCGGATTGGATGAAATCATATCCTCTTGAGCCTTCCAATACCGTTTTCGATATTTTCTGACAGTAGTCCTGGATATCTCAAATTCTTCAGCTATTTTAACATCGCTCCAGCCAAGCTTAGAGTAATTCACAATTTTTTGAATATCCTCTAATTTTTTCATCCTAATCCTCCACTAGGACTTGTTAACTTTTGGGGCAATTAAATTGATAGTATGAGTTTGGTGGCAAATTGATATTTCTTATTTACAAGACAACTAAATAAAGAAAAATTTTATAGGAAAACTAATAGAGAGACTATTAATAGAATAAATTTTTTCTAAAATAATTATATCAAAATTTCAACCGAAATTTAAACTACTTTTTACATTTCTCAAACATTTCATGATTAAGTTAGTTTAATTATCTCAATCCAAGTTCTTTTAAGGAAAATTAATCTTAGTATAGGTAGTATTAATTTAAAAATAAAAAGACCATCTTACGATGATCTATTGTATTTAAAATAAAATGATGTAGAATACGAGATTCGAACTCGTAACCTTGTTTATTTTAAATTTTAGTAAAAGATTTATTCATAATGACCTTTACATGAGATGATAATTATTTGGTCATTCTGAATATAATAAACAATTCGATTTACTCGATCTATTCTACGACTTCACAATCCATTAGTTTTCTTTAGTTTTTCTAGTTTATCAATTCCAGTTTTAGGATTTCTTGTAATATCTTTGATAATGGTATTTTTTTAGTTATCTGTTTATCAATGTTGATCCAATATTGGTAATCCTCCCAAGCTTGAAGATCCTAAGTTAAATCATTAATCTAAATCCTTTATTAAACTATGCTTAACTGTATTACCGTTTTAACATCTTCAATCCTTTCTAATAAAAAATTTAGATTTTCTTCAGAGTTGAAAATGATATTCGAATTTGCATTTTTATTTAATCAAGAATAATGACCATAACAAGATAAGATTATGATGTTA
>CANQOZ010000155.1 GCA_947625585.1 uncultured Eubacteriaceae bacterium | reverse complement strand
TTAAAATAAAAAAATGAAAGTGAGAACTTCAGTCGTTTTCTGGTGAACTGTACCCCAAAAAGTAGACACTTACAGTTAAACAAATTAAGTGTATAGACACGTGTAAATTATAAAAATGATAGAGTAGACACTTCTTCATTCTAAAGTGTAGATTAATTCACTGTGTTAGAATTTTCTTAATATTTAGGAGAGAAAACAATGAGTAACAAAATCTTTACCGATGAAGAAGTCTACGAACTATCTACAAATCCAAATGTTGAAACTGTTACTAGAAAACAGATTCGTTTTAGCCGTTCATTCAAGCAGGCTCTAAAACAATCCCTGGAATCTGGTGTAAAAGCCGAAGACTTTTTACGAGCCAATGGAATTGATCCGGATATTTTAGGAAAAACCAGAATTTATGGATTAGTTAACTCACTTGAAAACATGGAAGATCTGGGTTTTAATCCACCTTTTAATAATAGAGATAATCTCAAGATCCTGCTTCCAGATAAAAGCAGCGAATCAGATAAGAAGCGAATTCATGATCTGGAAGTTAAAACGGCTTATCTTGAACAGGAAATCGAGTTTTTAAAAAAAATCTTTCAGGCCGATTTGGAGGTCCGGAAAACCCAGGTATTCAAGCCAGACCCAGAATAATCTATCAGATCATTTTAGATACGATCAATCACGCTCCTGAAGGCTTAAGACCTACTATAAAAGAACTGTGCGAACTGGGCAGGGTTTCGCGTAGTGGCTTTTATAAATGGCTGGATAATGCTCCGGCAAGAGAGGAACGTGAAATAAGAGATTATCACGATTTCCTGCTTATTCTTGAGGCCTATAATTATAAAGGTTATCCTAAGGGAGGCCGTCAGATCCTGATGAGGTTACTCAGGATGGGTAAGCGTATAGGTTTGAAAAGAATTTATTACTTAATGAATAAATTCAACCTGAAATGCCCTGTAAGAAAAAAAAGACCTCATTATCGAAAAGCTGATCTTGAAAGTAAGATAGCTCCTAATATAGTAAACAGAGAGTTTACAACAAAAGGTCCCAGACGAGTTCTTCTGACTGACATAACCTACATTATCTATCCTCAAGGCTGCTGTTATCTTTCCGTTATTATGGATGCTGCTACCAGAGAGATTCTGGCCTACCAGGTTTCAGAAAGTCTTGAAATTGACTTTGTTCTTGAAACTGTCCAGGAACTTGTCGATAAATACAGCTGTGAGCTTGATGATCAAACGATAATTCATAGTGACCAGGGATCTCATTACACCAGCAAGGCTTTTATAGAAGCTCTTAAAGATAATAATTTTATCCAAAGCATGTCCAGGAAAGGTAACTGTTGGGATAATGCTCCTCAAGAAAGCTTCTTTGGTCATATGAAAGATGAAATAGGCCTTAAAGTCGATAGAGCAAAGGGATTTGGCTGGGTTTGTCAAATTATTGATGACTATATCGACTACTACAATAACGAACGAGGTCAGTGGGAATTGAAAAAACTCACTCCGAGAGAGTATTTTGACTATCTCCTTACTGGATCTCATCCATTCTTAAACAGTCTTAGTATTGGGTTCTAGGCCTATGAAGGCTTAGCCCATTACAAAGAATTAATTTACATTTTAAAATTTAATTCCGTGTCCACTAATTTGGAACAATTCAAGTGAGTGTGACTTTTCATTATAGTTTTGGCTAAGTTTCATTAAAGTTTTGACTTTCTGTCTTTTAAATAAATAATTGATTAAACTGATACTATCCAAATAGGAATCCTTATTATCATTAATTATAGCTAATATTAGAAACAAAATAACTTAAATGAATATAAAAATCAGAAATTACTTTAGTAATTCTTAATGCTTTAGCCAAAACTTTATTGAAAAAAAGGCGAAACTTTAATGAAAACTCTAAGTTAAAAAGACAAAAGTTTAATGAAAAAAAGACAAGACTTTAATGAAAAGTCACAGTGATAACTTTAGTCATTTTTTGGATTTTCATTTTTGCATTATTATTTTAAAACTCACATGATCATTTAGTTAAAATATGATTAGATATATCCTAATTCCATTAAACTAAGTTCTTGATAATCATTAGATAAATTATATGAGGTAACTCGAACATTAACTTTATTTGGTTTTAAAAAACCATCTTCACATAGCTCTGTTAACCATTTTCGGGCTGTTTTTGTACTTATATGAAATAGTTCAGCAACATCTTTAGTTTTAACAGTATCTTTATTGTTTTCTAAAATGAATCTTAACAGTAATTTTTCACGTCGACTTAAGTTTTCTATAAGCGGATTTCTATCTTTAATAATATTAACTTTTTGAGCTAACTCAAAGATACTTTCAGCATTTAGTTTTAAAATATGAATAAAATAACCTATCCATTTTTCTAAATGTGGTGGATCATTTCTACCTTCATAATAAAGAGCCGGAAGATCCATTTGAAGATTCTCATAATATCCATTTATGTCGTTAGTATAGAATTCCTCCATTGAACCAAAACCATTATAATCATAATCATTTTTCATTAAAATATACGATGCTAAAGCTCTAGCTGTTCGTCCATTTCCGTCTACAAATGGATGAATAGTTAAGAACTGGTATGAGAAGATTGCCGCTTTTACTGGAGCAATAATTGAATTGTCGTTGTTGTACCAATCTAATAAATCAGAAAGTAATTGAGGAACTTCAGAATATTCCGGAGGAATATAATCAACAGCATGTGTTTTTGAATCATAAATAGCGAACAATGTTCCTGGTGGCATAGCTGATCTTAAAGTGCTTTTCTTAGGTTTTCCCGCATTAACAATAATACTGTGTAGTTCTAGAATAAAATCTAGATCTAAAGTTTCTTTATTTAAATTATTTTCTAAAAATTCTAAAGCATTCCAGTAATTGATAACTTCCTTTTCAGCATTAACGTGAGTATTCTGAGATTTATTTTCAATAACTTTAGCCACTTGATCATAGGACAAGATGTTACCTTCAATAGAGGTAGAAAAGTGAGTTTTTTTAAGTTTAGCATCATAAATCAGTTTTTGTTTTTCACGTGTTGGAAGTTTTAAACTACTAAGCTTTTCTTTAATGGACGTTAATTCCATCAAATCATTTATCATTTCATTCGTATAAACAAATTTTGGTTCATACATTTTGAACTCCTTTGAAATAAGGGAACTTTTCTACCCTTATTTTATTAAAATAAGAGAAATAAGGGAAGTTCTTAAGTGAACTATTACAAAGATATGGAAAATAAGGGAATTAAGGGAAGTTCTACTTCCTTTATTAGGGGAATTAAGGGAAAGGAATCCCTTCTTAGTTGAAATCTTGAGTTCTAATTTTCATTGTAAACGAATACTTTTTGAT
>CANQOZ010000154.1 GCA_947625585.1 uncultured Eubacteriaceae bacterium | reverse complement strand
ATTAATCCTCCAACTAAAGCTAAAATAACTGACGTTCCTAATGCTTTATGAATATTATTGTAGTTTTTTTGACCAATACTTTGAGAAATAATTACATTTGTTCCAATTGATAGTCCTAGAAATAGAGAAATAATTAAGTTAATAATTGATGAGTTGCTTCCAACAGCCGCTACAGATGCTTTAGCAATATTAGGATCAGGAATAAAATTACCAACTACAGCTACATCAGCTGCATTAAAAAATTGTTGTAGAATTCCTGTAAATGCCATTGGAAGCGCTATTAATAATAATTTATTCCATAATGGTCCACTTACTAAATTTAGAGCTTCAGAGTTATCTTTAGATTTCACTAACCACACCTTCTTTAACACTTTTTTATATTAATAAAATTCGTGTTGATTAAGTTTACTGACTTTTCTTAAATTATCCTTTGAAAGTTTTAAAAAATTTTCACGTAAAAAAGTCCCTCCTAAAAGGGACTAAATTAAATTATATACTTTTATTCAAATTTTAGCTATGTTTGAAATGTCTCATTCCAGTAAATACCATAGCAATATCATTTTCGTTACAAACATCAATTGAATCCTGGTCACGAATGGATCCGCCTGGTTGAATTATTGCTGTGATACCTGCTTCAGCTGCTAGAGTTGCACAGTCATTAAATGGGAAAAATGCATCACTTGCTAAGACAGCTCCTTTAGCTTTTTCACCCGCATGGGTAATACAATTTTCTGTTGGCCAGACTCGATTTACCTGTCCTGGTCCATTAGCTATTAAAACTTTATCTTTAGCTAGGGAGATTGCGTTTGATGTTGTATTCTTAACGGCTTTCCAAGCAAAGAGTAGATCTTCCATTTCCTTCTCGGTAGGTTCCCTATTTGTTACAACAGTTAAATCGTCAATTAAGTCGATGTCTCTGTCCATAATTAGCATTCCACCACGAACTGACTTGAAATCTCTACCTTCTTCAACATTATTGATATCATCTAACTTAAGCAGTCTTAAGTTTGGTTTTTGTTTTAAAATTTCCAGAGCTTCGTCTGTAAAGTCAGGAGCTACAATAACTTCTAAAAAGATATCTTTCATCATGTCGGCTGTATCTTTATCAATCACCTGATTAGATGCAATTATTCCACCGAAAATTGAAGTATCATCAGCTTCATAAGCTTTTTTAAAAGCTTTATAGACATTTTCTTCTGAACATATAGCACAAGGGTTTGCATGTTTTACAACAACAATAGTAGGTTCGTCTTTATATTCTTTTAGAATATTTAAAGCTCCATTCGTATCGTTAATATTATTGTAGGAGAGTTCTTTACCTTGAAGTTGTTCCGCTTGAACTAAATTTCCCTTCTCATTACTTAAATCCTGATAAAAGCTAGCTTTCTGATGAGGATTTTCACCATATCTTAAATCATATAATTTTTCAAAGCCAAGCGTTAAGTATTCTGGGAATTCATGACCTTCAACATAATTACGTAAGTAATTGGTAATCATTGAATCATAATATGATGTAAGTTCAAATGCTTTTAGAGCCAATTCCAAACGATCGGATTCTTTCATACTATTATTTTGTAACTTATCCAAAACATCTTTATAATCTTTTGGATCTGTTACGACAGTAACATATTTAAAATTCTTAGCAGCCGACCTAATCATAGCTGGACCGCCTATATCGATATTTTCGATACATTCTGAAAAATCAGCACCTGATTCTACCGTTTGCTTAAATGGATATAGATTTATGCAAACGAGGTCTATATCATCAATTTCTAATTCACTCTTTTGTTGTTGATGATCTTTGTTATCACGAATGTTTAAAATACCACCATGAATTTTCGGATGGAGTGTCTTAACTCTTCCATCAAAGCATTCCGGAAACTCCGTTATATCCGAAACTTTCGTTACTTTAATACCATTACTTTCAAGTTCTTTTGCTGTGCCACCTGTTGAGATAATGTCATATCCTAAGTCAGCTAGACCTTTTGCAAAGTCAACTACGCCTGTTTTATCTGAAACACTAATTATTGCTCTTTTCATAATTTTCCTAAATTTTAGTATTGGAATTATTATAACAAATGGTTGGTTAAACAAAATTATCGAAACCTTAAATGTTAAAATTCTTATCTTCAATTAAGAAAAAATTCCAATTCCATTTTTAATGAAGTAATTAAAATTAGTTGGTATTCCTTGGAAATTTAATTCAATATTACCGCTTATTTCTTGAAGTGAAGAAATTGCTTTTAACTGTTCATTTAGTTCATTCAAATTCTCTTCATTTAATACAATAGAAGTATTATCTGATTTTACGAAATTTTTAGTTGAATCAAGCAAATAGTATGGCAAAGCATAGTTATTTTGTTCAAAGAATTCGTCTAAAGATTTACTAACTTTAAGTATTCCTCTAAAAGGATCTGAATATTTATAATCATAAATTTTAATCACAGCTGATAGATAACCACTTCCATCAATTATTTCAAGATAGGAATAATAATCCATATGTCCCATCAAACGTTGATAAGGAACTGTATCTCGAATAGTTCTACCATCAGGAGCATTTCCTTGAATATCATAAACTTCAATATTCGTAAAATCTTCAATTTTTGGAGTAGTTCTAGTTTCAATATCTGCTTTTATAGCATCATTATTATCCAACTGAGCTATTCCTTCATTAAAGGAATTATAAAATTGAGAATAAGCATTATTAATTTGATTTAGTTCTTCAATAGATAGCTCGCTTTTATCCGATTTTGAACAGCTTGAAAAAACTATTAAGATCGCTAAAAGTACGAGGTATATTTTTATTAATTTCATGTTTAGTCACGTTTATTTTTAGTATAGAATGTTACAACAATCATAATATATGTCACATAATAAAATATCCGTTTCTTTTCATTAATCTAAAATAAAGAAAATCAATAATATTCTACTTTATTCCTTTTTGGATGAATATAAGTGGATATAAATAAGAGATAAATTGAAACTAAAGAGGATTAAAATGGAAGTACTTTACCTCCACCATAGTGGATTTTGTGTTGAACTTGAAAATGAAATATTAATTTTTGATCCGATAAGTGACCTTCCAAAAAATATTGTCGACTCGGAAAAACCAAAACTCTTATTTGTCTCTCATAGCCACGGAGATCACTACAGTCGGTCAATTTGGGATTATAAACATAAAAACTTCACCTATATTCTATCGGATGATATTCATCACTTAGGTTTAAATAAAAATATTATTTGGATGCATCCAGACCAAGAGAAGAAAATCGGAGATACCTTTGTTACTACCTTTGGTTCAACGGACCAAGGGGTAAGTTTTTTAGTTGAAGCTGATGGTAAATTTATATTT
>CANQOZ010000153.1 GCA_947625585.1 uncultured Eubacteriaceae bacterium | reverse complement strand
ACTTTCCAGAACCGCCAACTTCAATTTTTCAGATTAAATTCATTAAAACTCAATGTATTTAAAGTTTCTGCAGTGATCAAACTTTTACTAACGTAAACGTTTACATTTCACTGACAATATTATCTCTTATAATATCGCATAAATATCCCAACGGCTTACCGGCGCAGAGTTAATCGTTTTCAATATTTTCAAAAAAAGTAGCTACCCTTTCGAGTAACTACTTCTATTTTTAACCAATTATAATATCTTCGTCTATGGCCTTTTCAGGTTCATCCATTTTAGCTGTTGGGAATAGACTGATTTCACCACCACCTTCAACTGATAATGTCGGACTTAATAGTGGTTCGTCATCTTCAACAATGACTCCTTCTTCAATATCATCAGTATTGGTACTATTACTATTTGGATAACTAAGCTCTACTTCGTCATATTCAGGAACACCAGTTCCAGCTGGTATTAACTTCCCGATCATAACATTTTCTTTTAGACCAATTAGCGGATCGATCTTTCCTTTAATAGCGGCATCTGTTAAAACCCTAGTGGTTTCCTGGAAAGATGCAGCTGCTAAGAATGAATCTGTAGCTAGACTTGCTTTTGTAATTCCAAGAAGTTCACGCTTACCTGTAGCTGGTTGTAAGCCCTTTTCTCTAGCTTCTTCATTAGCTTTGTTATATTGGAAAATATCAATTGTAGAACCAGTGATTAAGTTTGTGTCTCCTGCATCTTCAACTTTAATTTTCCTCAACATTTGACGGATAATGAGCTCAATATGTTTATCACTAATGTGAACACCTTGAACACGGTAAACTTTTTGAACTTCACTTAAAAGATAAGCTTGTACAGCATTAATTCCCTTAATGTTTAGAATGTCATTCGGATTTATTGGACCTTCTGTTAGAGCATCGCCGGCATTAATATAGTCGCCATTTTTAACTTTTAACTTAGAACCATATGGAATCAAATAATTGTAGAGTTCTCCTGATTCTGTTCTAACGACAGCTTCCATCTTTTTACCTTCAGTTATTTCAACTGTACCGGCAACTTCCGTAATAATAGCTTGTCCCTTTGGTTTACGTGCTTCAAATAATTCTTCAACACGAGGTAAACCTTGAGTGATGTCATCAGCACTAGCAACACCACCGGTGTGGAAGGTACGCATTGTAAGCTGAGTACCTGGTTCACCGATCGACTGGGCA
The DNA here is from genome assembly GCA_947625585.1 of uncultured Eubacteriaceae bacterium. GTDB lineage: Bacteria > Bacillota > Clostridia > Eubacteriales > Eubacteriaceae > CANRHG01. The sequence continues at coordinate 2,170 of CANQOZ010000153.1, read as the reverse complement.
GCTATTGTACCAACAGCTTCTCCAATTTCAACAGGTTTCCAAGTTGTTAAGTCAATACCGTAGCATTTCTTACAAACACCGTATTCAGACTGACAGTTAAAGACGGCACGAATCTTAACAGATGGAATGCCTAATGCTTCTATTTCTTCAGCAACATCACTGGTAATAATATTGTCTTTTTCAACAATAACTTCACCAGTTTCAGGATTAATGACATCTTCGAAAGCGTAACGACCTTCAATACGTTCAGCTAATGTTTCAATGACTTCCTGGACTCCGTGAGAGTCGGATTCAACAACGATCGCTTTAACTTCGTAACCTTCAGTTGTTCCACAATCTTCTTCTCGTACGATGACTTCCTGAGATACGTCAACAAGACGTCTTGTTAAGTAACCTGAGTCAGCGGTTCTTAAAGCGGTATCGGCCAAACCTTTACGAGCACCATGGGTTGATGAGAAGAATTCCAACACGTTAAGTCCTTCACGGAAGTTAGAACGGATTGGAAGTTCGATAACACGACCAGTTGGGTTTGTCATCAAACCACGCATACCAGCTAACTGTCTGATTTGGTTTCTGCTACCTCTAGCTCCGGAGTCCGCCATCATATTAATTGGATTGGTTGGTTCTAGATGGTCAAGAAGTGCTTTTGTTATATCATCAGTAGCATCATTCCAGATTCGAACAACGTTATCATAACGTTCTTCATCTGAAATAAGACCCTGTTTAAATAAGTCTAAGTTTTCTTGAACTTTTTGATCAGCTTCAGCTAGAATTTCTTCTTTGTCTCCTGGAACTTTCATATCAGCAATACCGACAGTAATTCCAGATTTAGTAGAGTATTCATAACCCTTACTCTTGATTTCATCTAGCATTTCGCTGGTTACAGTAGGACCGTATTTCTTGAAGGTTTTATCAACAATCTGTGTTAAAACATCAGCGTTAACAACTCTGTCTATTTCAAGTTCAAGTTCTTCCCCTTCTGCACGTTTTCTAATTCCAATATCCTGTGGAATCATTTGGTTAAAGATAAATCTACCAACAGTACTTTCAACGATCTTTGACTTCATTTCACCGTTGATTTCTCTGGTCATTCTAACTTTAACACGAGCATGTAGGTCTACATCACCATTCTGATAGGCCATTTCCATTTCATCTTGGTCCGTATAGATGCTACCAGTTCCCTTAACGTCGTCCATTTCAAGTGTCATGTAATATGATCCTAAGATCATATCTTGAGTAGGAACAACAACTGGTGAACCATCTTGTGGTTTTAAGATGTTGTTACATGCCATCATTAAGAAACGAGCTTCGGCTTGTGCTTCAACAGAAAGTGGTACATGAACAGCCATTTGGTCACCATCGAAGTCAGCATTGTAAGCGGTACAAGCTAATGGATGTAGCTGGATTGCTCTACCTTCGATTAAGACAGGTTCAAATGCCTGAATACCAAGTCTGTGAAGTGTTGGAGCACGGTTTAACAGTACTGGATGTTCATGGATAACATCTTCTAGAACATCCCAGATGATTGGATCTAATTTTTCAACCATCTTCTTAGCACTCTTAATGTTAGCTGCAAGACCTCGTTCTGTTAGTTCATGCATAACAAAAGGTTTGAACAGTTCGATTGCCATTTCCTTTGGTAAACCACACTGATACATCTTAAGTTCAGGTCCAACAACGATAACTGAACGTCCTGAGTAGTCAACACGTTTACCAAGTAGGTTTTGACGGAAACGCCCTTGTTTACCTTTTAACATGTCAGAAAGTGATTTGTATGGTCTGTTACCAGGTCCTGTTATAGCTCTACCACGACGTCCATTATCAATTAGAGAGTCAACAGCTTCCTGAAGCATTCTCTTTTCATTCTGGATAATGATATCCGGTGCATCAAGTTCTAAGAGCTTTAATAACCTGTTATTACGGTTAATAACACGACGGTATAGGTCGTTTAAGTCAGAAGTTGCAAATCTTCCACCATCCAACTGAACCATTGGTCTTAATTCAGGTGGAATAACAGGAATCGCTTCTAGAATCATCCATTCCGGTTTGTTGTGAGAGGTTCTGAATGCTTCTATTGATTCTAATCTTCTGGCAACTCTAATTTTCTTCTGACCTGTAGCGGTTTCTAATTCTTCCTTTAACTTAGCTGCTTCTTCATCAAGGTCGATTT
>CANQOZ010000152.1 GCA_947625585.1 uncultured Eubacteriaceae bacterium | reverse complement strand
AAATTAAAAGGAGATTAAATGAAGAAATTTATTCGGTCTATTTACTATATCGATTGGTCACGATTATTGTTTCCTGTCGCTTCTGGATGCAAATCTGTTGTCAATGTACCGAAAATGTATATTTGATTAAATTTAAATTGAGAACTTCAGTTGTTGTCGAAAATTAAAAAAGAAAATGTGCCGAAGATGGGATTCGAACCCATACGTCGTTAACCGACAACGGATTTTGAGTCCGCCAAGTCTGCCAGTTCCATCACTTCGGCATAGATTGCTATTATACAACAGATAGGTCTATTTGACAATACTAACAATCTCTTTTGCTGCCTGAAGTGGGGTAAAATTTCCGGTCTTAATTTCAACGGAACCATCCAAATAATAAGGTTGTCTTTCTTCGTATAACTCCCTTAACTTGTCCCCTTTTGACTCTCCGTGCAGGAGTGGTCGGTCATCATCATCTTTTAATCGACTTACGAGTTCATCAATTGGAGCATTTAAATAAACAATAACTCCATTATCCTTCATTGTATTACGATTTTCTTCATTTAAAACAATGCCACCACCGGTAGCAATAACTAAATTTTTCTGAGGATCTAAATCCTTTAGGACTTGGGTTTCAACCTTCCTAAAGTAATCTTCACCATCTTCATCGAAAATCTCGTTTATAGTTCGATTCTCTAATTCTTCAATTTTTTCATCAAGATCAATAAATGGTCTACCTAAGCGTTGAGCGGTTAATTTACCAATTGTGGTTTTGCCACAACCCATTAGACCAGTTAAATATATGTGTCTTTTCTTTCTCATTAACAGAAACTCTAATATTTTTCAAACAATTAAAACTTACTTGGCCAGGTGCACTAATGTTTGTACTTATAGGTGCAAATGAGAGGTTTGAACCAACGATTTCTGGAAATATTCGTGTCGGTACCCCTAGTTCCCCCATTCCAATTATAATAAGTGGAATTTCTGGGTGTTCCTTGCGGAATTTCATTGAAGCCCATGTTAAATTATTTATGTCAGCTTGGGAATTTATCTTATAGGCAACCTTAACTATATTAGCACGTTTTGAATTTTTTTCTAACTGGGTAAGTATTAAATCTCTTTCCGGAGTAAAATCAAAGTTGTGATGGGATACAATTAACTGAATGTCACCGGTCCCCTCTGAGAAATTATTTAAGAAATCCTGTAGATGTCTCTCTTCAATATCCAAATAGTTTATATTCGAATTCAAATACTTTCTTATTGTATTAAATCGAGTAGAATTACTTACATCCGATTGACCACCTTCATCAGGACTGCGGTATGTAAAAATAATATCTTTATCATTGCCGAGTTTGGATAGCTCTTGAATAATGAAATCATCATTAAAGTCAGGAGTTAAGTAATCTCTTCTGAATTCGACAGTTGTTGCATCTTGAGCTTTACTTATTTCATCCTTTAATTCATCAAGATTATGTGCAACTATTGGAGTACAAAAGGAGACACTATCAGTCTTAATCATTTTCTGTCAATAATTTATCTAACTCATCTTCAGATAAGTTAGCGCCCTGGAAAGTTAAAACTAAATTACCTTCGTCATTCCACCTGTTATCAATAGCACAAACGGAACTATTACTTAAAAAGTTCTGTCCCTGCTGTTCAGGTGGGAGTAACATGTCAATTAAAGTAGAAAGTACTGCTCCGTGGGAAACAATCATTACATTTCCTTCTTGTTGAGCAGCCTTAACTAGTATTCGAGATAGTCGTTCGATGAAATGCTTTTCATCCTCTTCACCATAATCTGGCTTTTCACCTTTAGCCATATCACGTTGAAATCTTCGTGCATCTTCTTCAAAGGTGAGCCCATCTCGTTCCCCGAAATTATATTCTATCAAATCATCTGAAATTTCGAAATTATCAACTTTAGCTTTTGAGCTAATTATTTCAGCGGTTTGCTTGGCTCTGGACAGTGGAGAGGTATAGATATTTGTAAAATGATGGTTTTCAAATAATCTACGTTTATCCATCGCCTGTTTTATTCCTATAGTGTTGAGTGGAATATCAACAACACCCTGGATTCTACCTTCTTTATTCCAATTGGTTTGCCCGTGGCGTACTAGGTAAATCATTGGTTATAAACAATTGAATTCAAAATTTCCTGTGCTTTTTCCTTATTAACCAAGACAGTGATCAATTCTGCTGCAAACGGAATAGCAGTTCCAGCACCACGTGAAGTTATAACTTTACCATCTCTTACAACTTCCTGTTTTTCAAATTTAGCACCAATTAGTTCATCTTCCATTCCTGGATAAACGGTTGCTCTGAGTCCGTTTAATAAACCAAAACGTCCTAAAATTGATGGAGCAGCACATATAGCAGCTACAAAACGTTTATTATAAAAACAGTAATCGATAGCTTGTTTTACTTTATTATTGGCTTCTAAATTTTTGTATCCAGGATTTCCACCCGGTAGAATTACCATATCAATATCATCACCGACTTCAAAATCATCAATACTCATGTCAGCTTCAATAGTAATATTATGGTTTCCAGTAACACTCTTCCCGGTAACACCAACTGATGTAACTTCAACTCCTGCTCTTCTTAATAAGTCAATCGGAGTAACTGCTTCTATTTCTTCAAACCCTTCTGCTAAAAATTCATATACCATTTAAATCTCCCTTTTTGAAAATTCGCAACCGCAATAATTTTGGCGGTACATTTGGTATTCATTCGATATTTCAACTGATTTTTTATAACCATCTCTCTTTTTAAAATCGGATGGTAGAAACTTAATACCTTCCTCTTCACCTATTTTTTCGCCAAGCTTGTTTAAAACCTGGGAATTCTTTAATGGAGAGATAGTTAATGTCGTGGTAAAGTAGTCATTTCCTAATTCTTTAGCTCTTTTAGCCGCTTCACGCAAACGTAACTCAAAACACTTAAGGCAACGTTTACCACCTTCAGGTTCGTCTTCTAAACCCTTTACCACTTCTAAAAATTCATTATGATCGTAATTGGTACTAATTATATCGATTTCCCTTCCACTGAGAAAGTTTTGAATCTCTTTAAGTCGTTTCTGATATTCTTCTTCAGATTCAATGTTTGGATTGTAGAAATCGATAGTTATGTCGAATATATCTTTTAATTCAGTAACAGGGTAGCTAGAACACGGTCCACAGCAAGCATGAAGGAGTAGCTTCTTTTGCTCTCCATTAAACTTCTTGATCGTATCCCGCATTTCCCTATCATAATTCCGTTTAATCATGAATTATTTTTATATTCTTTAATTCTTTCCTATGTCCTGGTGGATCAGCTTTAGGATCTTCTGGTTTAGGTGGATCACTTGGTTTCTCTTCAAGTTGTTTTTCATGTCTTAGTTGTAAGAACATCTGAAGAACAGAATAGG
>CANQOZ010000151.1 GCA_947625585.1 uncultured Eubacteriaceae bacterium | reverse complement strand
TCTATAGAGAACATGGACTCTCTCTTCTAATAGAAACAAAAGGTAAAAATATTTTATTTGATAGTGGTCAGTCAGGTAGATTTATTGATAATGCTGAAAATTTAGGTATTGATCTAAAAGTTATTGATTATGTTATTCTTTCACATGGACATTATGACCATGGAGGTGGTCTTAAAAGATTTATAAAACTCAATAAAGATGCAAAGATTTATATGAATGAACATGCGTTTGAAGATCATTTCCATAACGAATCAAAATATATTGGCTTAGATAAAAACTTGAAGGATTCAAATAGGATCATTTTTACAAAAGATAATCTTCAATTAGAAGAAGGGATAAATTTAACCACATGTAATAATAAGTTAACAAAGTATCCAATTGATACGAGTCATTTGTTTAAAAGAATAAACAATAGTTTTATTCCTGAAGATTTTAATCATGAACAATATTTGGAAATTATAGAAGATGGTAGAAAAGTTTTATTTAGTGGATGTTCTCATAAAGGAATTTTAAATATTATGAATTGGTTTAAACCAGATGTTTTAATAGGTGGATTTCATTTTATGGAAATAGATTTAGATGAAATAGGTAAGGAAAAATTAAGAAGAGCTGCTCAAGAGTTAATCGAATATAAAACTGTTTATTATACTGGTCATTGTACCGGTAGAAAACAATTCAATTATTTAAAATCAATAATGGGGGATAAGTTACACTCTATTTCTACAGGAGATATCATTAATATTTAACTAGTAGGTTTTAAATTGAAAAAAATTAGAATTAATGATGATTTTAACTTAGATAAAATCGTAAATAGTGGTCAAAGTTTTAGAGCTAAAAAAATTGATAATAACTTATTTCGCTTTTGTTCTGGAGACAAAGTTTTATATATCCAAAATGAAGGGAACGATTATTTTATTAATCCAGTAAATTCGAGTTGGGCTAACTTTTGGAGTGATTATTTTGATTTAGATTTGAATTATCAGAAAATCAGGAGTGAAATTACAGGAATTGATCCATATATAGATACAGCTATTAACTACAGTCAAGGTATTCGTATTTTAAAACAGGATCCCTATGAAACTTTATTATCCTTTATTATTGCTCAACGAAAAACTATTCCTTCGATAGCTACGTGTGTTGAAGAAATCACTAAACGTTATGGTCACCCGATTATCTCAAGTCCAGAGAAACTTTATTCATTTCCGCAAATTGAACAAATTGCTGAGATTGAACTAGATGAAATAGTGGATCTAAAATTAGGTTATAGAAGCAAGTACTTTAAGTTTGCTATTGATTTCATTAATAAAAATAATCTTGACTTTACTAAGTTAGAAGAATTCGAAACGAATGAGTTAATTGATTATTTAAAACAATTTTATGGAGTTGGGGATAAAGTAGCGAATTGTGTTGCTTTATTTGGATATCACCGACTTGATGCTGTTCCAGTTGATGTTTGGATTGATAGGTCAATTAAAGAAAACTTTAATTCAAAAAATCCATTTAAGAAATACGGGAAATATGCCGGATTAGTACAACAGTACTTGTTTTATTATGAAAGAAATAAAGTTTTCTCTAAATAATTCGTATGATAGTATTTTATAAACGTTTACAATGAAAACGTTAACAACAATATGCCATATTATTGCATTATATTAAATTAATAAACGTTGATTTAAGCAGCAATGAATAAGTAAGAACAATAGATTAAATAAATAATTAATAGTAGAATTCCTTGAAATCGATAAAGTTTTCCTTTTATAATTGCTGGAATCACCAGAATTCCCATTACTAAAAACATTAACGGAATATCAATTATATTAGAAGTATTGTAACCAAAAATTGACCCATTAGCTGGAACAGCAAATGGTGAAATTGTGACTGAAGTTCCTAAAACTAAAACTAAATTAAAGAGGTTAGCTCCAATAATATTTCCAATAGATAAATTTGTATGTCCTTTTAATAAAGCAGTAATAGCTGTAATAAGTTCAGGTAGAGAAGTTCCTAATGCAATTAAAGTTAAACCAATTACTGATTCTGGGACTCCTATTAACGCTGCTAATTCCGATCCATTATCAACTAGTAAATCAGCTCCTATAGCTATAACAACTGCTCCTACAATGAGTAACCCAATATCAACTGATAACTTTCCTTCAATCTGAGTTACTTGGGTTTTACCAATACTTTCGTCTTTATAAACTTGATAAATATTTAAAAGAATATAAAGAAAAAATAATCCTAGTAGTATAATTCCTGTAACTCTTGTGAAATAAGAATAAATTATAGAAGTATAAAAGAAAAATAGAGCAGCTATTAAAAAGAAGGTAGCTGGTAAATATAGATCCTTCTTATTAATCTTTCCAGGTCTTAAAGAAATTGTTATAGCTGAAATTAACGCAGTATTACAAATAATAGAACCAATAGCATTTCCATAAGCTATTTCTGAGTGTCCTGTCATAGCTGCTTGGGAAGAAACCATAACTTCAGGTAGAGTGGTTCCAATAGAAACAATAGTCGCTCCAATTATAATTTCTGGAATATTGAATTTTCTAGCTATACCTATAGCTCCGTCAACAAACCAATCTCCACCTTTTATTAAACAAATTAAACCTAAAGAGAATAAAATAACTATTTTTATCATAGTAAATGACTAATTAAAATTTCTAAACCAACTAAAATTAAGATAATTCCACCAAGAATACCAGCACTTTTCTTTAACCGAGTTCCAAACTTTCTTCCAATTAAAACTCCAGCCATACAAATAATATATGTTACAACACCAATTATTAAGCTTTCAATTAAAGCATAGAAGAAATCTAATTCTGCAATCGTAAAGCCAACAGATAAAGCATCAATTGATGTAGCTATTCCTGAAATTAATAAGTATTTAAAAGTTAATTCAATAGGTTCATCAGATTCATTGTTTTTTGATTCGATAATCATTTTATTCCCTAAAATAGCTAAAACAAGAAATGCTATCCAAGGAATAAACTTTTGAACTGATTCAAATAAAATAAATATTGTATGAACACAAAACCAACCTATCAATGGCATCAGTGTTTGAAAAAAGGCAAAAGTTAAAGCCAATAAATTTTCATTTTTTTTACCCATATTAGGATTTGATAGACCATTAGCAAGTGAAACAGAGAATGCATCCATTGCTAGTCCTATTCCGAAAATTATTGCGTTTCCTATAAATAGTGCAGTCATAGCAGATATAATAATCTAAACATCATGTAATTAAAATGTTTAAAGATTTAACTTTTTTGATTAAGTAAGTTAAATAATTCAGAAATTAAAATAGTTTTTGGTTTATTTAAATTCTTAAAAATAATATTTTAATTAAGAATATCTTATCAAAGATGATTGCAAATTCCTATTTGCTCTAGATAGC
>CANQOZ010000150.1 GCA_947625585.1 uncultured Eubacteriaceae bacterium | reverse complement strand
TATTATTTGCTGCATTAACAATTGCATCTGTATCTAATTTAGTTATATCACCTTCGATTATATGAAATGGCATTTTGATTCCTCTTAATTCAGTTAAATTTATATTTGATAAAAATTTATTATATCAAAATTAATATTTCAAACTTAATCATTGGTTAATTAAAAAAACTTCTTAAATGAAATTACTCAATTTATCTTTTTGTTATCTGATACTTTTAGTTCTTTATCTAACTTTTATGTTAATATTAAATTAGTTATTCATGGAGGTTTTAATTGGAAAAAAGGAAAATTAGATCATTAGAAGTAACACCTGTTGGAATAGGTTGCATGGGCTTTTCCCATGGATATGGACAAATTCCGAGTGAAGAATATAGTATTGAAGCAATTCAGGAAGCTTATGATCATGGTTGTAATTTTTTTGATACAGCCGAATCTTATTCACCTAACTTAGAAGGTATCGGTCACAATGAAAAAATTGTCGGTAAAGCTTTAAAAGATGTCCGTGATAACGTTGTAATCGCTACAAAGTTTCATATTACTCCAGAAGAAGTTACGGAAACAGGTTCTGTATATGATGTAATTAAGAACCATTTAGAAGGTTCATTAGAACGGCTTCAAACAGATTACGTTGACCTTTATTATCTTCACAGAATCAATCCTGAAGTTTCTCTTGAAGAAATAGCAAAAGCAATGGGGAAATTAATTGATGAAGGTTTAATTAAAGAATGGGGCCTTTCTCAGGTTGATGCTGAAACTATAAAAATTGCTAATGATATTACTCCTGTTGGAGCAGTTCAAAATCTTTATAATATGGTTGAACGTGATTCAGAAGAAGAAGTTATCCCATTTGCACTAGAAGAAGGTATTGCAATAGTACCCTTTTCACCTACTTCGAGTGGTTTATTATCTGGGAAAATAACAACAAAAACTGAATTTGAAAAATTTGATGATGTTCGTAACTTCGTTCCTCAGTTAAGAAGAGAAAATATTGAAGCTAACCAACCAATTATTAACCTAGTAACTGAGTTAGCTGAGAAGAAAAATGCAACGCCTGCTCAAATTTCAATGGCCTGGATGTTAAAGAAGTATCCAAATGTTATTCCGATTCCAGGTTCAAAAAATAAAGGTAGAATAATAGAAAATTTGGACACTTGGAATGTCGAATTGACAGACGAAGAATTTAAAGAATTAGATGATAAACTAAACGAACTTCAAGTTTATGGACATCGTGGTATCGATGAAGACGAATACCATAGCTTCTTAAATAAAGATAAATAGGATTAACTATTTCTATCAAAAAGATATGTCCAATTCACAGATTGTTAGTAGATTTTAAATTTACTAATAATCTTTTTTTATTTTCTGCTTATTTAATTACTATTCGTACCTCTATTAATTTTTTTATAAGCTGATAAAATTAGCATAAATCTGTTTTGCTATATAGGTGAAACTATGCAACTATTAATAAAGTTTAGGAGTAATGACTCTCCAAAGTTTAATGAGATTATAAAAAATAGTGAAAAAATAAGAGGTTTTAGTAAAGACGGAACCACTTATACAATAAACGTTTCAGATAAAGAGATTAAAAATAAGAAGAAGGTTCTTAAGGGAATTGTATCTAGAATAAAGGATTGGGAAGGTACTGAGTTTTACATTGATAATAAGATCGTTTCCCCTTTTGAACTTGACCAAGTTCTCCAAGTTTTAATATGTGAATCTCAAAATCAACAATTACCTATTAATGGTAAAGCTTGTAATCAAGGTGAAGGATGGGGATGTGCTCAATTAAATAGTGTATTTTATAAAAGTGCTGATGACTCGGCTTTATCAATGAAGAACTGGTACGACTATGGAAAATTTGATAGAGGAGATTGGTTAATTGATAAAACACAGATTAAGAATACCTTAATGGAAGAAGTTAATAGAAAGCATATTGATAATTGTTCAATGTTTTCTGAAATGAACATAAATCGAGTTTTAGAAACTTTACCTGCTAGAATCAATCCAAATCATGATCCAAATTGGGAATATCGGTATAAAACTTCAAATACTGGTGCTCAAACTCAGGAAATTATCGGAATTAAACCTAGAAAAAGCCCATTTAATGAAAACCCATTTAGTGAGATACCAAACATATTCGGTTCATCAAATCCCTTAAGTGATTTATTTGGAGCTCTTAATAACTTTGACTTTGGTGATTTTAATGGTGAATTTAGTGATAGTGATAACTCTTCAAGTGATTCAGGCAGTTTCTTTTCTGACTTCTTAGGAAGTTTAGACGGTGGGAGTTCTACCTCTCTTAAGAACAGATCTGGTCGTTCCATCCCAAACACAACTTTTAATGATATTGGTGGTATGGAGAATATTGTAAAACAGGTAAAGGAAGTTATTGAACTTCCAATAGTTGCACCTGATCTTTTGGAATACTACAACATAAAACCTCATAAAGGAATTCTATTATACGGTCCTCCAGGATGTGGGAAAACTTTATTAGCTAAAGCTGTTGCTAATGAAATAAATGCTCACTTTATCTCTATTAGTGGTCCCGAAATCTTAAACAAGTATCTTGGTCAATCAGAAGAAAACTTAAGGTCAATCTTTAAAGAAGCAACTAGTAAAGCTCCATCAATTATTTACTTTGATGAATTTGACTCAATAGCAACACATCGTAACCAAGAACTAGATCCGTACAATTCCAGAGTGGTTAATCAAATTCTAACTCTACTTGATGGTGTCGACGATAATTCAAAGATTTGTGTTATAGCTTCTACTAATAGAATTGATATGATTGATGAAGCTATTAAAAGACCAGGACGATTTGATTATGTATTAGAAGTTACCAAGCCGACTTTAGAAGGTTGTAAACAAATCTTTAATATTTATACTCAGAAAATGCCAATTGAAGAAGGTTTCGACCGAGATAAGTTTGTAACTGATTTCTTATTTGGTTCAACTGGAGCAGAAATAGCATTCGTTGCAACAGAAGCTGCCTATAACTCAATAAGAAGAACTGTAGATATTGATTCTGTCCTTCAAGGCCATAATGCTTATATTAGCAATCGTAACGTTATTATTGAACAAGACTTTTTAAAAGCAATTAAAGCTTTAGAAGATAATCGAAAAAATAGTACTTCTGAAAAATATAACCGAACAGCATAATTAGAATATTGTTTAAACAATTGTTACTTTACGTAATAAATTTAGATAAAAATAAAGAGGAGCATAACTTATGACTCCTCAATTTTTTATTTTTTACACTAGATAATATGAAATGCCCCCTAGTTAACAAACCTGAAGTCCTAATATAAACTTGAGGTTATTAATAACAGAAGGAGCATTTCAATGATTCTAAATAATAGTAATCAAAATGATACCACAAATTTAACTAAGATTTTAGTCGGAGTAG
>CANQOZ010000149.1 GCA_947625585.1 uncultured Eubacteriaceae bacterium | reverse complement strand
TACCCGCCCCAGGAGAGCCGTATAATAAAGCGGTGGTCTTTCGCTTTGTTAGGTCTTTAGCGTTGATAATGTTCATTTAAAATCACCATCTATAAGTTCTTGAGTTATTTTTGGATTATCTGATAAAACATAGATTTCAAAATCAGTAAAATCTAATTTAAATATTGGTAAATTTTTCTTATCATTTGTAACAATTAATAAGAAATAAGATTTTTCACCATGGAATTTAAAAATCTCATAAAAATAGATGTATTCACCATCAACCCATCTATAAGCTCTAGCGTGTTCGCTTTGTCTTATTTTTTTACCGTTTTTCTTAATTTCTTTTCCGAATTTCTTTAAGTATTTGGTAAATTTATTTTTTGATTTCATTGTCTAAGTCCTTTACTGGTATAAAGTTTCCTAACTTTGATTTATTTCGTCTCACTTGAGATCTTATTGAATCTGCTTTTTTAAAAATGCTTAAAGGCATATCAGCCATTCTTCTTGGATAAATTTCCCAAGGATAAGGATGATTTATATTGAAAATATGTGTAATTTCTTCTATTTCTTTTGCTAGTCCTTCAATCTTAGAACATAACTCTTTCATATCTTCATAATGCTCTCTTAACATTTCCTTTCGTTTTCTCATACTACATCCTTAGTTTTGATTTAAATCCCGAATAGCATCAGCTATATCCATTAAGTGTTCGTTCATCTCTCCAATTTCATCACGCAAACTTGAAATGTCTGAAGAAATATCACCTAGTCTCCCTTGAACTTCACCAGTGCAACTATCAATGATATCTGCTATGCCTTGTCCTTTATTAGATATTGAATTATCTATATCTATTAAAATTTCTTCAAATTCAGTCATTTTGCATCCTTACAAAAAAACTGCCATTCTAAAGTTTTATTATCATTTTCATTTTCAACAGTATTAAGCGAAATATCTTCATCATCAGAGTAATCAGAATCAGCAAATATAATTGACTCTTTTAAATGTGATAAATCTGAAATAATATTGTTTAGTTGTTCTTTAACTTCACAACTTCTTTTTTCTAAATTTATTTCGTCTAATCGTGATTTCACACTTTCTAGTGTCAATTGAAATTTTAAAACGGCAGTAGAATATTCAAGAGCTTCAATAATTGTTCTTAATTCCCAATCACCACCTAAAGCCACTTCAAAGCCATTTTTATCTTCGTTAATGTCAACATACATTTCAGAACTTCCGCCGTTTTCAATCCTAAAGTAGGTTGATCCACCATTCCCAGCATCTCCACCTTTATAACCGGTTGTTCCTACTTCGACATCTAACATATCAGGTAATTCACTATAATATTTAACAGTTTTAGGTTTTTCTAAATAACTATCTCTATATACATTCATTTTTATTTTCCATCCTTATAGATTTGATAAAGAAGTTTATAAGCTTCAACTAGTATTTCGACTTCATCTGTATAATTAGTATTTTCTAAATCAATAAATTTGACTGCTATGGTGTATTCTTTAATAATGTCAATTAAGTCCAGTACAATAAATTCAGTCAAATTAACTTCTGAAGTAATTTCTGATTTAAAAATTTTGTCTATTTCATATTTATTAATATCGCTTTTCATAACCTAACGGTACTTCCTCCAATTCCGGATCATAATCAAGACATATATCTTCAAATGGACAGCCGATTATTTTACAGTGATCCGGATTTCTGTAGAACAAATCCCGATTATCCATCTCATTTGCGATTGCTTTAAATTCTTCAAGTTTAGCTTGAAGTTCTTCTGGACTGCGGTAAACATAAAATGCTTTTATCTTGTCCGGCGTGTACCATTCTTTACAACGTTCCAAATATTCTTGTTCCGTCTCGGTTTTCTTTTGTCTGATAGTCGGTTTCTGACAAACGGTATAAAGCATTTTGTTAGTACCAGTCGCTATCATGTACGCCGCTACTTGGTCGTCCCATGCGAGTTTTCCTTGATAAATCTCATCCGGTTTTGATCCAGTTGTTTTATGTTCAACCGGCGTACCATCTTCAAGAAAAGCATCAATCCGTCCTATTAAGTTATGCGTATCATCGAGTGGTACTGAAAACTCCTGTTCGGAACATTTGAAGTTAAACTTTGGATAGATAAACTCTTTAAAGGCATTAGCCATTGCATCCGTTTTTGCTCCTGTATCTTCAAATGATCCGGTTTTAATCAAGTCATCAATCTTCTGGTGGTAACTCTTACCGACTACTAAAGCCGTTGGAGGCTTTAAGCTTTGAAGTCCATGGACGTATCTGAGTTCGTATTCCCTTAAACACTGTTTAAAAGACTTGATACGAGTAACGCTGATATCAGTCATTAAGAACTCCTAACTTCTTAGCGATTTCGATTATTTCTTCTGGACGGTCTTCCTTGTAGTTTTCGCCCTCAACTAAATATGAGTAGTGATTACCAGTTTTATCTAAAGCAACTAAATCGGTGCAAAACTCACTCACGTTATAAATTAGAGTGTATTTAAGATTTTGGTTGTTGATAATAAAACTAACTCTTTCATTACTCCCATCCGGATCAAAAGAAAACTGTCGAAAGCCATGCTCCAAAAGAAAATCTATGATAGAATAAATTAATAGTTTTGTTTCGTCCGTAAGGACGTTTTTATTTTTTCTCACCGATTTCCTCCATCATCTTTTCAAATGGTTTCCTAAAAATTTTGTAGTTGCTTTTTCTGGAACAATTTTCTTTCCAGACCATTCCGATATACATCGGAAATGCATTCTGTTTCATACATGTACGAAATGCTTCCTTCGACAATCCAAGTCGCTTGGCCGCTTCTTCTACGCTTACATATTCAACTGCCATAGCCTGCTCTCTCTAGAAAGTCTTGAATCGCTTCTTCTTCCGTATTAAAGTAATGACCGCTTTCTACACCGTTCCGGTTAAAGATCCAGGTAACATACGGTGTCGGGCTATCCGAGTCGTGAGCGAGTAAAATATTTCGAAAGAATCCGATTATTTTCCAGGTTCCTATTTTGTTTTCAAACATGATTTCCTCAATTCAACATCTTTATATGCACCCTCATAAGTAGAGTGAAAAACCGCATTGTCAACATCTAAGGTATTACTATTCCATGTAACGTAAGGTTGAAGTTTCTTACTGTTAAAACCAATCATGAAATGTTCAAAGGTTTTTAAAACCTTATAGTCACCAAACTTCATTAGCTAATCTCCTTAAATCCGTCTTAACAACAACTTTAGTGGAATCTTCTGCTAATTTGACTTGTGAATTAAGTCCACCAAGCGCATTATTAACATGGCAAATTTGAAGAATTGCTTTATCAATCTCATCTTCTGAGATTAATTCACCGTCACTACGACTATCCATTAAGTACATAAACTTACTAGCGAATATCTCTCTCGCTTGGATTAAGTAGTCCATTAATTCAA
>CANQOZ010000148.1 GCA_947625585.1 uncultured Eubacteriaceae bacterium | reverse complement strand
GTACTAATTATCCGGGGAACTAAGTGGAAGGAATCTCCACCAGCTAATGTAATTGTAAGTAGTGCAAAAAGTCCAAACACTAAACCTTTATGAATGTTGAATAAGAATATAAAAAATGCAATATAAGCGAATAGAAGATAGAGGATACAAAAGATCGTTTCTCCCATGTTTTGTTTTTTCAATTAGTCCTCCCCGAATTCCTTTTAAAATTATTATAACTATTTTACATTTCTTGATAACTAAAAACTTAATCTTGTTATAATAACTATGATTAATATAAGACGGGAATAAGATGAAGGCACTAGACAAAGATATTCTTAGAGAAGTTAAAAAATCTGGACTTCGCTTCTTTTACATTTGTTCAATTATTGCTCTAGGTGTGGCCTTTTTCTGTGGAATCAAGGCAACTTCGCCTAGTATGATCAAATCTGCACTTGATTATTTCTCTCAGACAAATTTATCCGACTTTCGCCTTATGTCTACATACGGATTAAGAGACAAAGATATTCAAACTTTAAGTGAAATCAATGGGGTAACCCAAGCTATAGGTGGCTATTCTACTGATCAAGTTTTCCAGATTAAAGATGAAAAGAGTGTCTTAAAAGTCCTATCTATTCCTACACAAACTGGTCAGAATCAACCTATTCTAACTGAAGGACGTTTCCCTACTGATATAAATGAGTGTTTAGTTGAAGATTCAAGTACTCATATTCCAAGCGTAGCAGTCGGAGAAACTATCTCTGTTATTCGTGAAACTCAAGATTCTGCAACAAACTTAAAGACGGATACCTTTACTATTGTTGGTTTTATCCAGAATCCACAGTACATTTCTTTAGAACATGGAAATACTAACATTGGAGACGGGACAATTGATGCCTATATTATGGTCCAACCTGAAGCTTTTGACTTTGAACGTTTTACAGAAGCCTATATCTATACTGATATTTCAGCTCAGGGAACCGACCCTTATTCCGATGAATATTCTAATGCTCAAGAGGAAATGATTTCTACATTAGAAAAAACTGGAGATCAAATCTTAGATGACAATATTAGTGAAATAAAACATGATGCTCAACTTGAACTCGATAAAGCTCAGGCTGAACTTGATAAAAATATCAACGAATTTAATACTAAAATAGCAGATGCTCAGGCTGAAATTGATAACGGTCAGAAAGAGCTTGATGACGGCTACAGGCAATACTATGAAGGTTTAGAAAAATATAATACCGAAATTGCAAGTGCTGAAGATCAGTTAAGACAAGGTAGAATTCAACTTAACCAGGGTTTTGACGATTATTTAAAAGGAAAGGAATTACTGCGCTCTCAACTCGAAGCTGGTCAAAACCAACTTATACTTGGTCGAAACCAGTTACTAGATGGATTAAATCAATACCGATTAGGGGAACAAGCTGCTAATGAACAACTTGCCCAAGGATATAAGCAGTTAGAAGAATCCAGGAACCAAATTGCAAGTGGCTATCAAGAATATGAAAAGGGAGTCGAAGAACTTGAATCAAAATTAGCAGAAGGACAAGCTCAAATTGATTTAGCTAAAGAAGAGTTTAACAAAGGTTATGACGAATACATGAAACAGTTAAACTCCTTTAATGAACAGATACAAGCTGCTCAAGATCAGATTGATGAAGGTTATAAAAAATATAATGAAGGGCTTCAGCAATATAACGAACAAAAGAACCAATTTGAAACAACAATTGCAAACGCAAGAGCTGAGATAGAAAAGAGTCAAAAGCAGATTGAAAATCAGGAACAGATTTATCAGGATGGTCTAAAACAATATCAACAAGCTTTAGATCAATATAACAAAGAAGTTGCAAAATATCCTGATGGTTCGATTCCTAATTATTTAAAACAGTTAAAGCAACAACTTGATCAACAGAAAATCCAATTAGATCAAGCAAAACAACAAATAGATGCTGCTAAAGCTCAGCTGCAACAAGGAATTGATCAGCTAAACAAGCAGGAACAGGAAGGTAAGGAACAACTCTATCAAGCTGCTCTTCAATTAGACCAAATGAGGAAACAGTTGGAAGCTGCTCAAGCTGAATTAGATAAACAACGTCAAGAAGGGGAGAGTCAACTTCAACCTATTTATCAAGAACTCCTTAAAGCTAAAGCAGAAATTGATGCTGCCCAAGCGGAGTTAGATACTCAAGGTCAGTTAGGAAGAGCCCAGTTAGCTGAAGTATTAGCTCAACTTCAAGCAGCCGAAGCTCAATTAGCTGAAGGTAGTAAAAAATTAGAAGAAAGTGCTGCTCAAGCTAAACAACAACTTGAATTAAGTCGACAACAGTTAATAGATGCCCAGAATGAATTAATTCAAGGTGAACAGGAACTGGAAATTGGAAGAATTCAAGGTGAAAACCAGCTTAACCAAGGGTATCAGGAGTTAATCAAGGGTGAGCAGGATCTAGAGAATGGTCAAGCAGAACTTAACACTCAAAGAGCAAATGGACAACAACAACTTGATAATTCATTAAATTTATTAATTCAGAATCAGAATAAGATTGATCAGGGAAGGAACGAACTTGAAACCCAGAAAGCTGATGGACAAAAGCAGTTAGATGATGCCCAGACTCAGATTAATGATAATAGGCAGAAAATCTATGATTTAGATAAAGGTGAATGGTACGTTTTTAGTCGTGATGACAATCCAGGTTACACTGGTTACCAACAGGATACGGAGCGAATTGATAAAGTCGGTGATGTCTTCCCATTGTTTTTCTTTCTAGTAGCGGCACTTGTCGCTTTTACAACTATGACTCGAATGGTTGAAGAAGAACGAAGCCAGATTGGAACACTCTATGCATTAGGTTATTCAAGATGGCAGATTATTAGGAAGTTCGTCGTCTATTCTGGAACTGCTGCCTTAATAGGTGCAACAATTGGATGGATTCTCGGTGTACTCGTTCTACCGATGATGATTTTTACTGCTTACAATATTCTCTATAATATTCCAGAATTCCATTTAAATATTCCCTGGGGAATAGTTATA
Source organism: uncultured Eubacteriaceae bacterium (assembly GCA_947625585.1). GTDB lineage: Bacteria > Bacillota > Clostridia > Eubacteriales > Eubacteriaceae > CANRHG01. The sequence goes on along the minus strand of CANQOZ010000148.1, from coordinate 405 downwards.
GCTAGTTACTTTATTTCACTCTTCTGTACTGTAGGGGCAGCTGTTATTATTGCTTTAGCTGAACTTAAGAATGTACCAGCAGAGCTTATGAGACCTAAAGCTCCCAAACCTGGTAAGCGTATCTTATTAGAAAGAATTCCTGTAATATGGAACCGTCTAAACTTTATCTCTAAAGTTAGTGCTAGAAATATTTTTAGATATAAAGCTCGATTCTTTATGACAGTTATCGGTATTGCCGGTTGTACAGCACTGATTTTAGCTGGATTTGGACTACATGATGCTATTTTTGCTATTATTCCAAATCAATTTGGAACAGTTTTTAAATATGACCAGAGTTTGGTTTTATCAGACACACCGGACTTTGCACGTGCAAAGTCCGGTGTGTCTGATAAAACCAAACTCTGG
>CANQOZ010000147.1 GCA_947625585.1 uncultured Eubacteriaceae bacterium | reverse complement strand
CCATAAAGATCTGTAAAGAGGAATCGGATAAATCGAACATCGTTCTCTTCAACATAATCTAAAATATCAAAAATGTTTTCCATAATTAATAAGGCGTATAGAGTGAATCAAACTGATTGATACCACTAGGAGTGATTTTCCAGAATGGTTTTTGAAGAACATAACTTAAATCAGTATCAAAATATTCACAGAACTTTTTAAGTTCTGGCATAATTTCTTCTAAATCTTGAGTGGAACATTCTTTAACACTTAAATATTGATTAACATGTGGCATCTCATCACAACGTAGGTAAGTGCAAGCATTTCCATGCATTCCTGAACCGAGGTAGTTTCCTGCAGGGATGCCCTCCTCACTATCGAGACCTAATACAATTATTCTGCCTCCAGCTTGATATTCCCCTAAGAAGGAACCAGCTGTTCCTCCAATGACAATAACAGGAATCTTGTCTTTATACTCTTTCATATGGATACCGATTCGGTAGCCGGCATGATCTTTAATAAAGATTGAACCACCACGCATTCCATAGCCAACTGTATCTCCACCAGAACCGTAAACAATGATATCGCCACTATCCATGGTATCTCCAACTGCATCTTGGACATTACCATAAACAGTAATATTGGTCCCTGAGAGATAGGCTCCAAGAGCATTTCCAGGTGTTCCATTAATAATGATGTCTTTACCAACAACGCCTGTTCCGATATAGCGTTGTCCCAGACAGTTATCAATCATAATTTCATTATCTTTGGAGTGTTTTACTTCCTTATTTAATTCTGTGTAATATTTATCTTTAGCATTAATTCTCATTAGTGGGGCCTCGATAACTTATTAAACCTATCCTGTTTTCCAAAGGAACTTAGGGTTGGTTCAAGAATTAGACTGTCAAAATCAACTTCACTTAGATCAGTCTGTTTCCTGATTAAGTGAGTATAGATTCCGCTTCGTTCACAGGTTCCAATGATGATGTAACCAATGAGTTTATTATCTTTTACAAAAAATTCTTTATAAACACCATCATCATCTACAATAATAGATTCACCATCATAGCAGCCTGCTGTAATAAGGTGTAGTCCTAAAAATCCCATTGAGTTAAGAGGGAATAGTTCTTCGGTTTGAACATCTTGACCAGCCATGTTAAGTCCTGCATATTTACCTTGAATATAAGCGTTCGGTAAGATAGCAATATTTTTGACTGATTGTGATGAGATATCAAAACTTAAAGTACAGTCTCCTGCAGCATAGATATTCGCTTCACTTGTTTGTTGATATGGATCTACAACAATTCCTCTATCCGTTTCAATACCAGCGCCTTCTGCAAGTTCAACTGCTGGTCTTGTTCCAACTGCTAAAAACAAGAGGTCATAATCAAGTGTTTCACCATTTGTAAGTCGGACCTGTTTATCCAATATTTCATCAATACTTGTTTGAAGTAATAAGTTAATTCCTTTAGATTTAATGAATTCTTCCATTACTTCAGAAGCATTTTTATTAAATACGGATGGCATTACTCTGTCTGCAAGGTCTAAGATTGTAATTTCATCTGCCTGATCATAAATAGCTTCACAAGCTTTTAAGCCAATTAGTCCAGCTCCAAGAATAATAACTTTTGGCTTTCTGCCTTCAAGTTCACACTCTTTTATAATTTCGTCTGCTTTTAATGCATCTTCCATTTTTGTAAAAGTCGTTGCATTTTTAGCAGTATCTTTACCTTTAATCGGTGGAACAAACGGATGGGATCCTGTTGCAAGTAGACACTTGTCAAAACGAATCTCTTCACCAGTATCAAGAGTAACAGACTTATCACTAGGATTGAGTTCTAATACCTTGTCTCCAAGTTTTACCTGGACATCTTGACTACTATAGTAATCTGGATCTCTATAGTAGATATTTTCGTCAGCTACTTTACCCTCTAACCAGTATGAAATGAGAGGCCTTGAATAAGTATGGTAATCTTCATCAGATATAACTAAGATCTGTCCTAATGGATCAGCTATTCTGATTCCTTCTACAGCACCAATTCCAGCTGCAGAGTTTCCAATAATTAAATACTTTGTATGTTTACCCATTATTCCCTCTCTTCATAAACGATAGCTCTGTTTGGACAGGCTTTAACACAAGCAGGGGTTTCATTATGTTCTGTACAAAGTTCACACTTTAACATTGTTTTATCATTGTTAATGACAAGACAACCATACGGACACATGACAATACAGGTTCGGCAGCCAATGCATTTATCATGATTAATCCTGATAACGCCGTCTTCACCTTGAGAAAGAGCGCCTGTAATACAACCCATTACACAGTATGGAGTTTCACAATGCCTACAGGAAACAGCGAAGTTAATTTTTTCTTCAGGATTATCTCCGTTTAACTCTTCAATTCTTATTTTACTTTTTGGACTGACATCTCGGTTGAAGGCTTTGAACATATTGTTTATCTTACCGGTATCATCTCTATCTTTGACAGTTGAAAAGGCACATTCATATTCACAGAGATGGCAACCTAAACAAACATCTTCATTTACATATACTCGTTTCATAACTATTCACCTGCATGTTTAATTCCAAGAATGTCGAGTTCTTTTTGAGTCATTCCAATTCCCCTCAACATTAACCTGTTTCCTTTTAGAGCTTCGATGGAGTTTATTCCCATACCACCCATGATTTCCTTGATTTCATGATCCCAAGCAGAAAGCAGATTAACCAAACGTTCAGTTCCAATTTCAGGATTCAGTCGTTTTACTAAGTCTTCTCTTTGAGTAGCAATACCCCAGTTACATTTACCACTCTGACAGTCTCTACATAAGTGGCAGCCAAGTCCAAGTAGAGCTGCAGTTCCGATATAACAAGCATCAGCACCTAGAGCAATAGCTTTAATAACGTCAGCTGAAGAACGGATTGAACCACCAACAACAATTGAGATATCATTTCTAATCTGTTCATCTCTTAATCGTTCATCAACAGCAGCTAGAGCTAGTTCTACTGGAATACCAACATTGTCACGAATTCGAGTCGGAGCAGCACCTGTACCTCCACGAAAACCATCTATTGCAATAACATCAGCTCCGGAACGGGCAATACCTGAAGCAATAGCAGCAACGTTATGAACAGCCGCAATTTTAACAATAACTGGCTTTTGATAATCAGTAGCTTCTTTAATAGAAAAGATCAACTGTCTTAAATCTTCTATTGAATAAATATCGTGGTGTGGGGCAGGGGAGATGGCATCGTTTCCTTGCGGAATCATTCTGGTTTCACTGACTTTTCTACCAATTTTTTTACCAGGTAAATGACCACCAATACCAGGTTTAGCACCTTGTCCCATCTTGATTTCAATAGCAGCTGCTGTTTTTAAGTAATCTTCATGAACTCCGAATCTACCGGAAGCAACCTGAACAATGGTATTTGGACCATATTGGTACA
>CANQOZ010000146.1 GCA_947625585.1 uncultured Eubacteriaceae bacterium | reverse complement strand
ATTTACTATTATACGGATATGACCCCATTTTGTCAAGCATAAAAGATGCGATTATAAGAAATAATATTAAGAATATAGAATAAAAATTTAAAATAAAAGTAATAATGTTATTATTAAGATTGTAAATGAGATTCTAGTTCCAAAGATTAAGCTATTTTAAGCTTCTATTTTCTATACAAAATCTTCAGAGCATAGTTATTTTTATCCAGAAAAGTCTTATCTAAAAGCGAATATTGAAAAAATTTCCCATCTTTTCAGTTAACTAATAGATCATTTCTACTTATTATTATCTTCATTTAATCGTGATGAGAGTGGGGTGAATTAAAACGGAGTTTATAAGAAGTAGTCGATGCGGGAATCTGTTAAGAATTTATCAAAGTATATTCTAGTTTTAGAATAGAAGGATTAATTTCAGAGCAGGTAAGAGTTATATAATCATGAAATTCGCTCTTTTATTGCTTTAATCCCTCAAAATAATGAAAATTCATTACTGTTATTAAAATATTATAGATACATTTTTCAAAAAATCAAGTGTTTTCTAAGAAATATTTTCTAAAAATTACTTAAATTTCAACAATCTAATGCTCTGCCAGAATATAAACATTTATCCATCTTTTCTTGCTCAATGATCAATTAGTTTTATGTTTTTTATGAATAAGAACGATCACTTAATTCCCAATCTCCATTATTAATCTTTTAATTTGAGGGATTAATCTCATAACCAAATCCTATTCTAAATAATGAAATTCTTGGAAATTTGACGTGTTTAAAGTTTGAGGAAATGTATGGAATTATATCGAGGTTACAAATTTCGCATTTACCCGACTAAAGAACAGAAGAACACAATTGCCCAGATAATCAACAACTGTAATTTTATCTACAACCATTTTATAAACGAACAACGGCAATCTTATCAGAATACCGGAAAGTTTTTATCAGTCAGTAAATGTATTAAGACCTTACCCTCTTTAAAGAAAGAATTCCCTCAACTAAAACAAGGTGAAAGTACTTCCCTACAGCAAACCGTCAGGCACTTAGATAGAGCCTACACGAATTTCTTTAATAATTATTCCAATTACCCACACTATAAAAGTGGAGTCGTTGGTAATAGTTATACCTGCACAAAGAATGGAAGTACTCCGTCAAACATAAGAATCGATGGTGACAAGCTTGTTCTTCCTAAACTTGGAAGAGTCAGAGTCAACTGGCACCATGATCTACCAGATAACGTAGACATTACATCGGCTACTGTAAGGATGAATTATTCAGGTAAATATGAAGTCTCCTTACAGGTTAGAAAAGAGGTCGATATAGAAAAGGCCGATGATGTTTCAGCCGTTGGAATTGTCTACCACCCGGACCACCTCTTTATTGCATCCGATAGTAGCCATGGAGAGATTCCAGAAAGCTATAAAAAGATCCAAAAACGGATCAAGAGGTTAAAACAAAGCTTAAAACGTAAAAAGCGTGGTTCGAGTAACTGGAAGAAAGAGAGCTTGAAATTATCTAAAGCAATCGAGAAAGCTCAAAACATAAAGAGGGACTACTTACACAAATGGTCTAAGGAGTTAACGGAAAACTACAACACAATTGTTGTTAAGGACATTAACCCGGAACTGTTTAATATGAAACATTCCCGTAAAGAGGGATGGAATCAGTTCCTGACTTTTTTGGAATATAAAGTTAAAGAAAGAGGAGGAGAGTTTATCTTAGAATAGAAGACCTTAAGAAGGTAGAAACAAGTTTTGAAGTTGGTTTAGAAAAAGCTAAACAACTTGAAAGTTTAGCGGGATTAAATTAGAAAACAATGAATCCGGTGGTCCCGGAGGATTGCCTAAAAGTAACAAGTAAAACAGTTATGACCGGACGGAAGTTCGGGTAGGAAGCTTCGCTGGGAAACACGAACAAAAGCGGAGCAGACCACAGATCCTGTTTTTTATTTTATCAAAAGCTATTAAGTGAAAACAGTTAAAAATCAAATATAGATGTAACAATTTAATTCTTATTTCTAACAATTTCAAAAATACTTAAAACCTTCCTTTATATATAGAAGGAACTAAAACAATTGAGAGCCTATTAATAATTTACTGATTAAAGCCAAAGGGAGAGGACCCCAAGTGGCTTTGTTTTGCTGTTTAAATTCCAAACGGTTAAAGATCCAAAGTTGTTCGGTTTGAATGGCTTAGTGGACTTAAGTTAACAGTGTTAGAGGTAAATGCGACAGACCAACGGAATTATAGACAACTGCAAACAATAAGATATGGCCTTAGACAACTTTAAAGAAAGAAATAGGAACTGAATTGGAAAAGCAAAAAAGGATCAAGTTGAACCTGAGTGGAGACGAGTTGGTCTTAATTCAACTGCTTGTTTTCTATCTCTATTCGTGTAGTGACGTTGAGATAGAAAAGATTAGCGAAGTTGAAGTCAAGATTACATCATCACTTGAGTTCATAAAACGACATCTAGAGCGAATAAATGAGAGCTCTATTAAGTTAAAGTTTCCAAAAGAGTTTCTGCAGACACTTAAAGAAATTTTTGGAATTAAACTAAACAGTTTAGTTTTAAGCTGTGAGGACTTTAACCTTATAAATGATTTAGAGTGTTTACAAAGCATAAATGTAAGTGACACGAATGTAATTACAGACTTTTATTACGACCCGAATACAACGAAAAGTTCAAACCGCTATTTATCAATTGATTTAGGGATTAAGAATCCAGTAACAGCTGTCGATTCAAAAACAGGGCAGTGCTTAATTCTAGGAAGAGACTACATGAGTCGATCGTATTACTACGATAAGAAGATTGAGGAATTAAGAAGCCAGTACAAAATCCATGGTTTGGACAACTTTGAGACCAAGCGAATGAAGCGGCTCAAAGTAAAAAAGAAGAATACCTTAAACGATATTCTTCATAAGATTACAAGGTATTTAACCAATTATTGTATAGAAAAGAACGTAACCGAAGTCGTGGTGGGAGACATCAAAGAGAGACCGAACAGTCTCTTTCCGTTTAATCAGTTTTTTAAACAGTTAGAGAGAAAGCTAGACAAGATTGACGTGAAGCTGATTCGACAGGATGAACATTACTCATCACAGTGCCCACCGCAGTCACCGGAGGTTACAAAAGAATACGCCCAAAAGGAAAACCGCCTAAAGAGAGGCTTATTCAAAGATGGCAACAGACTCTTTAATGCAGATGGAGTCGGAGCGTTAAATATTTTAAAGAGTTATTTAAATAGTTTCGGAGAGAAGCTTGAAGTTTCACTTAAAGGAATTGAAAGCCCAACAGTCGTAATAGTCTCTGATTGAAATGGAATTTAGTTTTATTGTGAAGCTATAAAAACATGAGTTTTATAGATGACGTTCTAAATAATTAGAACGGAGTTTATGGGAATCAATGGTTTTTCAACAGAGTAATTAGCTCTGTTGTTAAAAGTAT
>CANQOZ010000145.1 GCA_947625585.1 uncultured Eubacteriaceae bacterium | reverse complement strand
CTTGATACTGTTTTAAAAACGTATTCTGAATTTCACTAACCTGTTGTTGTAAATTTTCTAAGTCTTCCTGAGTAACTTCCTGTAAGGTTGAAACAGCCACTTTCGGATGCTCTATAGAACCACAGACTGGACACGGTTTACCATTTTCTAAGCCTTCAGCAAGATAAGCGGCACTATTTTGAATGAAAATATCATTGGCTTCCTTTAACTTTTGTTCTAAATCTCTCCGGCTAAGATCGATTTTCCGATGCTTTAGTTCTTGTTTTAATAAATCAGAAGCTTTTTCGACGATATCTCCAATGTCCTTTTCTAATTCTTCATTTATCTCAAATAAGCTTTGAACCTTCCTGCCATCACTCCTAATGACTTCCTCTCTAAACTGAAGTTCACTATCATCTTTAATTACAGTAGTATTAAGTTTTGCTTCTAGTGACTCCTTATTATTTTGTTTTTGAGTTAATTGATCCTGTTCTCTAGCAATAGTCTCAGTTAGATCATCTAATTCTGTTTGATATTCGGAGAGTTTTCCGTATTGCGGTAGGCTCTTAGATAAACTATCGTATTTCATCTTTAAATTATCTAACTCAATCTTTGGAAAATCGTCCAAATCCTTCTCGTTTTGTTTTAGCTCATCTTCGATAAATCTTAAGCTGTCCTGATATTTATCCAAGTCATTTTTTAAACTTTCACCATGTGTAATGAAGTTCATCCAAGTATTGTAACTAGTTGAAACAACATCACGAGCTGTCTCAGCTCTTTTTTTACTAAACTCTAGATTCTTAATGCTATCCTTTTGTTCAGAGAGTTGTTGTAAGACCCTTTGCGTTTCCTCTAACTTATCAAACTTACTATTTACTTCCTCTGAATCATGAAGTTCAATTCTTATATCCGTAACCTTCTTATCGAGTTCATTTTTAGAGCTCTCTAAACCGGTTATTTTAGACTCCTTTTGAACTCTTTCACTGTCTAACTTACTCAAGACATAATAAGGATCAATGTAATTTTCATTAACTAAAGTTTTTTCGTAAGTAAGTCCGGAATTCTCAACATTATTTTTGATAAGACTGATATACTTCTGAACTTCATTAAAAGAAGCCTTCTGTTTTTCTTTAATTCGCTCAGAAAAGTTTTTATAAAGGGTAGCATCAAAGATCCGGTTAAATGTTTTCTCCTGAGACCCGCCAGTTTCTTTGACCATTGCCATAAAATCGTTTTGAGCAATCATCACGATTTGTCTGAATTCATCTTTACCAATTCCCAGAATTTCCTGAATTCTTTCATTAACAACGCCAACTTTACGGATAATATCTCCACTTGGAAGCGTTAATTCTGCTACAGCGGTTGTTTTACTTTTTAAATTCTTCCTTGAATAACTTGGAGACCGAACAACTCGATAAGTTTGTCCATGGAGCTCAAAAGTAAAATCAATCTCTGTCTTATCTTTATCTTCAGCATTTTTAGACCGCATCTCTCCAAAGTCTCGACCTTTACCACTTGTTGTCCCGAATAAAGCACAGCAGATTGCATCGAACACAGTTGTTTTACCAGCTCCTGTATTCCCTGAAATTAGAGTTAAACTGTCCTCTAATTCTGTAAAGTCGATCTCTACCTGATTTAAATACGGACCAAATCCCTTCATTTTAAGTTTAAGTGGCTTCATTTGATTCACTTTCTAGAAATTCAAACATCTCAGTTGCAATCTCCCGTTCCTCTAATGAGAATTCTCGTCCCCTGGCTTTATAAAAACTCTCTAGCAGGTCAACCGGCTGCTCTTCTAAAATCTTATCCATCTGGGGGTTCCAGGTACTTTCAACTTCAGCGTTAAATTTAAGCTGTAGGATATGGGGAAATTTTTCTTGAAGTTTACGTTTAGCATTATCCACTACTTTCTTATCCGTTAAGTTAACAATAATATAGTCGTCACTGTCTTCATGAAGGATGATGTCACTAAAGTCACCTTCTAAAACTTTCAAGTCTCTAAGCGGTTCAAGTTTGACTCTTTCAACTTCGACTTTCCCCTCATTTATATCTACTACGTTAAAGTACTTATCTCTGTCATTAATTGTGTACTTCATAGGGGTTCCGCAGTAATAAGCATTTGTATTCTTTAGATGTTGACTGTTGTGAAGATGACCTAAAGCAATATAGTCAAAATTTTCTAAATGTTGAATACTGATTTGCTCTAACTCCCCAATCTCAATGACTTGTTGTTCATTCTCATCCATATTCTTAGAAGTATTCACAAAGAGTTGATGAGCCATTAAAATATTGACTTCGTCTTCCTTTATATCTAAATCTTTGATTAATTCGATGAAGGCTTGTTCATAAGTTTCAAATTCCTCCTCTAATAAAAGAGAAATCTCTCTAGGCGAAAAGAATGGAACTAAGTATAAGTTGACACACTCACCATCTTCCTCAATAGTAAACTTATCGATTTCCTTAGTACATTTTCCCGAAATGTGGATTCCAGATTGATGGAGGGAGTTTTTAAACAACTCTAGCCGCTGTCCTGAGTCGTGGTTTCCAGCAATAATATAAACAGGTGCAATATTACGCAGCCCCGTTATGAACTTATCGTATAAAATAGTAGATTCTTCTGAAGGATTAGATCTGTCAAAAATGTCTCCTGCTATCAGAGTAGCTTGTGGCTTGATCTCTTCTAACTTTTCAATTATCTGCTTAAAAATATATTCCTGATCTTCAAGCAGCGAATAATTATTGAGTCTCTTTCCAATATGTAAATCGCTAAGATGGACTAACTTCAATTTTAATCCCCAATCATTTTTTAAAAGCTATTATAACGCAACAAAAAAGGAACCTCCTCAGAAGTTCCTATTATTATAAATTCCTAATTAAATTCAACTGCTACGTTTTCTGGACCTAAGACGTCTTCAATTCCTGTTGGATCAACGATTTTACCAATTGGCGTATAGTTATAAGTTGTTTCAAAATCTTTGTAAAACAGAACAAGCGTATTATTTTTATAAAGCATAATATCACCTGTATGGATTTGACCTGTATATTCATCCGTTTCAGGCAGCTCTTTAGGTAGCTCAAAATATTTCTCGTTCCCATTAAGCTCTGTCATATAAGTATTAAGCGGTAGTAAGCTTTTAAACGCTTTCGCTGTTTCATTATCACTGAGTTCAGCTGTATACGTCGTATTATTGACGGTAACTGTAATAGTATTATCCGTATTATCTTCTGCTGCTTCTTCGTGAGGTAAGGTTTCTGCACTTCCAGAAGTATCCACTTTCCGTTCTTCTTGTTTTGATTCACAGCTGACCAAAACAGTTATTGTTATAAAAAGTAAAACAATAAGCGTTAATGCTTTCATTAAATTCTTTCCCATAGTACTTTAATTATATGAAACATTATGATTATTTGAAATATTACAAATTTATGAGTGGTGAGTTTTCTGAAGATAAATGAAATAAAATTCAGTATAGAATAAGTTAGAT
>CANQOZ010000144.1 GCA_947625585.1 uncultured Eubacteriaceae bacterium | reverse complement strand
AATTTTTGAATAATGCTCTTTTATTTCTTATGGGAATAAAGTTATTAATATAAATAATGGAGATATAATCTTGAAAACGAAATTATCCGCACTCGATGTTGTACCAGTGTTTGTTGGTGAAAAGCCAATTGATGCAATAGAACGTTCTGCTCACTTAGCTCAAGTTTGTGAAAAATTAGATTTTGAAAGGTTTCTCATTGCTGAACATCATAATTTAGGAGGTACTGCTAGTTCTTCAACTGCAACAATAATTCAATATATTTTAGGTAAAACAAAGGATATTCGAGTTGGAGCTGGTGGTGTTATGCTTCCAAATCATACTCCACTTCAGGTAGCTGAAACTTACGGAACTTTGGATGCAATTTTCCCTGGCCGTGTTGATTTAGGTATAGGTAGAGCTCCAGGAACAGATCAAATTACTGCATCTATGATTACCAGAAAAAATTATGTTGACAATAATGAATTTGCTCAAGATATTCTACTATTAGAATACTTCTTAGGCCCTCTAGAACAACAAGAAACAGTCGGTGCTTATCCAGGAGCAGATTCTGATGTTCAATTAATAATTTTAGGTTCAACAGCTCATTCAGCCTATGTTGCAGCAGCATTAGGGCTGATGTATTCTTATGCTGGTCATATTAATCCAAACGGTGTTGAAGAAGCTTTAGATATTTACAGACAGAATTTTAAACCATCTCAATATCTAGATAAACCTTATGTAATATTAGGAACATGGTTATTTGCAGCTGATACAGATGAAAAAGCTAATTTACTACATACATCAACTCAACGTAGCTTTTTAAATATGTATACAGGTAAAAAATCTGAGCATGGAATGCCAAAACCAGATGAAAACTTTGAAAGAAACTTAACCTCAGCTGAAAAAATACTTTTAACAAAAACCCAAGGAATGATCTTAAAAGGATCAAAGGAAACAATTAAAAAACAGCTAAATGAACTCCTAATTAAATATAAACCTGATGAAATAATTGGAGTAACCAGTATGTCAGAATTTGATGACATTACTCGAAACTATGAAATTCTAAAAGAAGCCATGGAAGAAATCGAAGGTTAAAAGGTTATAATTATTTCCGAATTTTACCTGTTGAATTGAAATTCAACAAAGTAGAATTCGGAATTTTTTACAATAGTAATTAACTATAGAATTTCAAAAATTAATTATTCTCAACATCATAACGATCGTCTAAGTAAGTTAGAAATTTCTTAAAAGCCAAAGATTGAAAATTCTTGCGATCATAAGCTAAACCAATGTCTCTAATTATTGGTTTATCAATTGGCTTTGTGATTATTTTATAAGAATTGCGTTTCAGAATTAGATTCGGTAATAAACTTATACCGAGACCTTTTTCAACTAGTGACATTGCAGCATAATCGTCCCAGGTAGTATATTTGGTATTCGGTTCTAAATTATATTTTTCAAATGCTCTATTTATTTCTGACTTTGTTTCCTTTTCAAGTAAAATACAAGGTTCTTCACAAAACAGTTTAATAGGAATTATATCTAATTCACGTTTTGGATGATCTTCTGGTAAAACTGCGACAAATTGATCCTGCTCTAAAAAGATTGTGTCAAATTCAGGTAAGGTTGGTAGCAATAGAAAACCACAATCAGCTCTGCCTTTTAAGACCCAATCTTCAATTTCGTCATATTCTCCGATTAAAATTTCGAATTGAATTTGTGGATAATCCTTTTGAAAAGCTTTGATAATGTTTGGAATCCAATAGGTTGCAACACTTGAAAAGGTTGCTATACGAATTATTCCAGTTTGGAGTCCATTAATCTCGTTAACCTTATCTTTTAATTCTTTATAATCATTTATTAGCTGTTTAGCGAATGGTAGAAGCGTTTTTCCTTCATTTGTTAAGCTAATTCCAAATTTATTTCGTTTTAGTAGCTGAAATCCCCATTCCTTTTCTAAATCAGCAATCATCCGGCTAACTCCGGATTGAGAATAGTTAAGAATTGTTGCTGCTTTTGAAAAACTCCCGTATTCAATAACGGTCACAAAAGCTAAATATTTTTGAATGCTCGTATCCATATTTAATATCTGTTTTTATCATACTAAGTATGTATATTATTCGTTTTTATCATTTAACAAAAACTATTAAACTTAGTATATCAACAACAGGCAAATTGTAACTATAGAATTACCAAACTTTGAATATACCTTTCAAAATTGGAGCTCCGAATAAAGTTCGGTAAAACATTACGCCATGACCTGAAGCGTTCATATTTGTTTGATATTTGGTTAGATTAAAATTTTAGGTGGATTCAAAAATGAAAACGCAGAGATATACTAGCTTAAAATATTTCCTTTCCTTAATACTGTTAGGATCAAATGGAGTTATTTCAAGTTTTATTAGCTTAAGCAGCTACAAAATTGTTTTATTAAGAACTTTACTCGGAGCATCACTATTATTTTTTTTATTCTTTCTAGGGAAAAACAGCTTAACCTTTTATAAGCATCCAAAGGATTTGTTTTATGTTGTTACTTCTGGAATTGCTAATGGGCTAAGCTGGATTTTCCTCTTTGAAGCATATGACAAGATAGGTGTTAGCATTTCTGCTTTACTATATAGCTGTGGTCCTATAATAGTTATCATTCTATCTTTATTGGTTTATAAAGAAAAATTAAAGAAAGCGGCTCTTTTAGGATTCTCATCTATACTAATTGGCATTTATCTAATTAACGGTGGTATAGGTGGAATTTCACATAGTATATCTGGCATTATCTATGGAATTTTATCGGCTGTTATGTATGCAGTAATGGTAATGTTTAATCGAAAATCTAAAAAGATAACAGGAATTGAAAATTCAATGCTTCAACTAATTGTAGGATTTGTACTTGTTACATTGATTTTAGTTATTCGTCAAGATTTATCGATTGAAATAACTTCTTCTAACATTCTTCCAATATTAATACTTGGTTTAGTCAATACAGGTATTGGTTGCTACATGTTTTTTTCAGCAGTTGCAACTTTACCAGTTCAAACAGTAGCAATTGGAGGTTACTTAGAACCATTATCAGCTGTAATGTTTTCAGTATTAATATTGAACGAATCAATGAATTTTATTCAATTAATCGGAATTGTTCTATTACTAATCGGACTTATTGTTTGCCAGTTAAACCAAAGCACCGAAGTTCGAAGGTAATTAATAAAAAAGTAAAATAGAAAGCTATTTATTTTATCAAAAGCTCTTTGATATTGGCTCACTTTGTTAAGTGGGTCTTTTTTAATGAGCGTTTAAGTATTTCTAAATTTCATTTAAAATATTAACTGAGAAAATTAATATTTGAGATATGAAATTTAAAATAGAAGAACACATAATTAACACAGAAACTGGTAGAATTTTTGGACTACTTTACACCCCAGAAGTTCAAAAACCTGCTCCAACAATTGTAATATGTCATGGTTTTACTGGAACCTATAAAGATAATGAAGATTACGCTGCTCATTATG
>CANQOZ010000143.1 GCA_947625585.1 uncultured Eubacteriaceae bacterium | reverse complement strand
ATTGTAGCCACCCGTCTGTTCAGACATTAAAAAAATCTGTTGTTTCTATTTTAGAACTAAATTATGTCAGGATAATTTGGTTCTTATTTTCTGTTCTTTCTAAAGTATTAGAAAAATAGGTAACAGCAGTCTACAGTACTTCGTATTTTAGATGAAAAAACGAATGGATGGGAAATCATCAGAGAAGTCGGAGAAAGCCCTGAGCAATATCCAAGTTATGATAATGGTATAGAATTTTGGATTTTCTAGCTTTTGAAGAAGTAATTAAATAGTTACAAAACAATTTAACATTTCACGATTAACCAACAAAATAACATAGCATTTTTAATTAATCATTTTTAATGATTTTTATCAGTTCTATCGAAATCAATAGAATATTATAATTATCTTAATAGCTTGCTAATGAACTATTTATCAATTATGCTAAAATTTTAAGATATACTTGACTATTTCTATCTTAAGCTTAAATATTGCTTTATTAGATAATCTTATATTCATAAATTAGAAAGTTATTCCACTAGATATTTAAAAGTTTATCTAATAATGCTTTAATTAAATTGGAATATTTAGCCGAAAATCCTTATCTGAACTTAAAAGATATTATTTTGACAGAAAAATTCCTAGTTCATTAAGAATAGAAGAAAATTTGAAAACTACAAAAACCGCCTGAAATTATATCTGTAAACTAGGTACCTACTGTTGTTTTTAAACAGACTAAATTTTCTTTATTAACTTTCTCGATAAGTGAAAACAGAACGGATTGTCGAGAAAGAATATTTATTCTAAAGTAACCATATAAAATTAGCGAAGAGATTTAAAATCAGGCGGTTTTATAATTATATTACTGTAAAACGTTCAAGACAAATAAAAAAGTACCAACCCAAATGGTTGATACCAATATTATTCCCACTCAATCGTACTTGGCGGTTTACTTGTTATATCTAAAACTACTCTATTTACATTATCAACTTCATTAACAATTCGATTAGAAATCGTTTCTAAAACTTCATTCGGAATTCTAGCCCAGTCACTTGTCATACCATCAGTTGATGTAACAGCTCTTAGAGCTATTGTATTATCATAGGTTCGTTCATCACCCATAACTCCAACACTACGAATTCCAGGTAAAACAGCGAAATATTGCCAGATTTCTTCATCAAGACCATTTTTTTCAATTTCTTCTCTAAAGATGGAATCCGCTTCACGTAGGATTTCTAACTTATCTTTTGTTACTGGTCCTAAACAGCGAATTGCAAGTCCTGGCCCTGGGAATGGTTGTCTCCAAACAAGCTTTTTATCTAAACCAAGTTCTTCGCCTAAATTTCTAACTTCATCTTTAAAAAGTAAGTTTAATGGTTCAATTAATTCAAAATCAACGTTTTCTGGAAGTCCACCAACATTATGATGACTTTTAATTGTAGCTCCAGTTTTACTACCGGATTCAATTACATCAGGATAGATCGTTCCTTGGAGTAAATAATCAATTCCTTCTAACTTTGATGCTTCTTCCTCAAAGACTCGGATGAATTCTTCTCCAATAATCTTACGCTTTCTTTCAGGATCTTCCACACCGTCAAGCTTACTTAGGAAGCGGTCTTCACAATTTACACGGATAAAATGTTCCATGTCTGAGAAAGCATCTTCAACTTCGTTGCCTTCATTCTTCCGGAGTAAACCATGATCAACAAAGATACAATATAATTGGTCACCAATTGCTTTATGAACAAGGCTAGAAGCTACTGATGAGTCTACACCACCTGATAAAGCACATAAAACTTTTTTATCACCAACTTTATCTTTAATTTCATCAACTTTTTCATCAATAAAATTATCAAGGGTCCAATCGCCCTGAGCTCCACAAACGTTGAATATGAAATTTTTTAAAATATCTCTACCATATTTAGTATGTTCGACTTCTGGATGAAATTGAATTCCATAGATCTGTTTATTATTATCTTCAAATACAGATATTGGACATGTTTCAGTTGATGCAGTTATTTCAAACCCCTCCGGTATTTCGTCGATGTAATCATTATGGCTCATCCAAACAATTGAATTGTCTTCAATATCTTTTAATAACTTTGAATTCTGATCCAATATTTTTAATTGACGTCTACCAAATTCACTTGTTTTAGCTTTAGCAGTATGTCCGCCAAGTTCATTTGCTATTAATTGTGCGCCATAACATAAACCTAGGATTGGAATACCTAATTCAAAAATTTCCTTATCTACTTTAGGAGCACCTTCCTCGTGAGTACTTTTAGGTCCTCCAGTAAAGATAATTCCTATTGGATTTTTTTCCTTTATTTCCTCTATCGAAATGTCATAAGGAACAACTTCAGAATAAACGTTATTTTCCCTGACTCTTCTAGCAATCAATTGATTATATTGAGCTCCGAAATCCAGGATTAATATTTTTTGATGATCGTCTCTATTACTGCTCATTTAACTCTTATATGCGTTTCTAATTGCTTCTTGAATAATTTTATAGGTATTTTGGTCACTAAAATCTGTTTCTACTAAATCCTGCGCTGAAATTTCAGTTTTCATTAAAAATTCAATTAGATTAATTAGTTCATGAGCATCTGGATGAAATACTTCAACTCCAACAATTTCTCCATAGTCAGGATTAATGAATAGATTTAAAAATTCATTACCATTTTTATAGGTTCCTTTTAATTTATTTTCATCTTCGATTAAACCTAGTGTTGCATAAACAGGTGAAAAATCTAAAAAATAAGGTTCTTCAGGAAGGTTTAAGGAATCCTTTTCTTTGTCTGTGAGAACATCAATTAAATAATCTGCTACGATTTTATCCATCTTCTTAGATGATTTGTTTTGGTTTAATTGAGATCCTGTCCAGGTATAGATATTTTCAATATTGGTTCTTAGCTTATCGTCAGTTTTAATCCAACCATCTTCCTGTTTAATATTAAGAACTTCAATACCGTTTAAAGAAGTACTTGTTTTATCAAGAACCATTAACTCAGAACCTAAAATATTATGACTTTGTTTATTATCATTATCAACTATATTAATATGATAGTCTCTACCAGAATCTTGATAAATATCTCTAATGTCATAATCCAAATAGATTCGAACTCGTTTATCTTTCAAGTTTTGAATTATACTCTTTTCAACGCTTTCAGGGATGTTAGGAACTAATCTCTTCTTCGGACAAATAATATAGACTTGTGAACCTAAGCTTGCCCAAATGTTTGCAGCTATAACAACTGATTCGCCAGAACCATAAATGATTAACCCATTTGGAAAATGATCAAGTGTTCCATAATCAGCTTCTGTAAGATAATTTGATGCTTTTTCTCTAACGATCTTTGGTATAGAAGACACAGGTTCCATGGCAAAGATCAGATTTTTCCAATTAATCATCCTGGTCGGTGTTTCATCTCTTAATACAGCAATTGCCTGGTTAGGTCTAACTATTCCATGACCAATAAAGATATCAACACCATTGTCCTTTAATTCTTTTATGTAATTCTGAGATAA
>CANQOZ010000142.1 GCA_947625585.1 uncultured Eubacteriaceae bacterium | reverse complement strand
TCAACGTCTGTAGTAGCATTTGAATAATGGGAGAGCTCTTCTTGTTCATGATCACGGAAACGAAGATTTTCCTCTTTCAATCCTAAGTCATTTAACCAATTTTGAGCGAATTCCTTCCAATAGTTAAACCATTTGAGGTCTTCTCCTGGTTCACAGAAAAATTCAAGTTCCATTTGCTCAAACTCACGTGTTCTAAAAGTAAAGTTTCCTGGTGTTATTTCATTCCTGAATGATTTACCAATTTGACCAATACCAAATGGAACACGTTTCCTGCTTGATCTTTGGACATTTTTGAAATTAACAAATATCCCTTGAGCAGTTTCAGGTCTTAAATAGATTTCAGTACTTGAATCAGTAGTAACTCCTTGATGAGTTTTAAACATTAAGTTAAATTCACGAACATCAGTAAATTCATTTGAGCCACATTCAGGGCAGGTAATTCCGTGATCTTTAATATAGTTGACCATTTCTTCATTGCTCCAAGCTTCAACTGGTTCAACACAATCATTTTCAACCATATATTCTTCAATTAATTTATCAGCACGGAATCGGTTGTGGCATTCCTTACAGTCCATTAATGGATCGTTGAAGTTTGATAGGTGTCCAGAAGCTTCCCAAGTTCTTGGATTCATAAGAATTGCTGAATCTAACCCAACATTATAAGGGTTTTCTTGAATAAACTTTTTCCACCAGGCACGTTTAATGTTATTCTTCATTTCAGTACCTATTGGACCGTAATCCCATGTGTTAGCTAGTCCGTCATATATTTCAGAGCCCGGAAATATGATTCCCCTGTTTTTAGCTAGGCCCGTTATTTCACTCATTGAAAAATCAGTCATAATGACTCCAATCTATCAAAAATTATCAATAAAAAATTACAAACATTTATTATACTATAGAAAAGACCAAAATTATTTTATCGTTTAAATCCGATTTATTTCTATATAGAAAGAAAAAATAGAAAGTTATAATTTTTTTCAAAAAATTTGTAAAAAAAGGTTGTTAAAAGTAAAAAAAACTTATACTATTTATATAATTACTAGTTGTTTACATTTAATAATTCAGTTTACAAAAATTTGTATTTTATATTCAGAGGTATGAAGTGAATAGAATTGAAAAAGGACAAAAAAAGGAAGTCATAAAACGCCTCTTAAATGGCGATTCTCCTGGAGATTTAATTAACGAATACGGTATCAATGAAAGAACGATCTACACATGGAGTTCAGTTATCAACGTGATTAGAGAAATTCTTAAAGAAGAAGAGAAGGAAACCCATCTAAATTCCGATTTGGAAATTTTAAGTTTGAAGAAAGACGTTGGGGATTTACAAGATCAAATGTTAGCAGTTAATAAACTTATTACTACTCAACTTTTCAACAACCTAATTAATGCTAGCAATAACCCACAAGGAAATCAAAACAATCAGCCACATTAGAATTATTTAAATGTTATGTCAAACAAATAGTAGCCGGTGTAAGTTTTTGCACCGGTTTTGTTGCTTTTTAACCTTTTGGCAGCAATTATTGATTGTATCTTAAAATGTATAAGATTAAACGACAGGCTGAAAATCACATTTTTATCCATATTAGGTTCATTTTTAAATAATCGTGCTGAATTTAACTAAAGCTTCTTTAAAGTAATTGGATAAGAGGTTTATTCTATTGCATTCTACACCTGTAAACGTTGCCAAATTAATTCATCCTCTTTAAAGTTAAACAAAAATAATCTCGATTTAGATATAATTGAATTGATCAAAACTTTATAAAGGTAAATCATGATAGCAATGTTATTAGGCCTATTTGGAGGCCTTGGCATGTTTATCTATGGTATGCATCTTATGAGTGAAGGTTTAAGGGTAGTTGCTGGTACTAAAATGCGGAATCTGATCGATCGCTTTACAGCTACTCCTTTAAAAGCGTTAGTCACAGGAGTTTTAATAACTTTCCTGACTCAAAGCTCTTCAGCTACATCTGTTATGGTAGTTGGATTTGTTAACGCCTCTTTGATGAACCTTTATCAAGCTACTGGAATTATTCTAGGAAGTAATATCGGGACTACCATTATGTCCCAAATCATCGCTTTTGACATTACCCAATTTGCTACTTTCTTTATTGGCTTAGGTGTTTTAATGGCACTATTCATGAAAAAGAAGAGAGGTAGAGATTGGGGAAGTATCGTTTTAGGCTTCGGTATCCTTTTCTATGGTATCTACATGATGAGCCAAGCCGTAACTCCTTTAAAAGATAGTCCGGAATTTACAAACTTACTCCTTACTTATGGGAAAAATCCACTTATTGGGCTCTTCATCTCTACTGCAATGACAGCTGTTCTACAAAGTTCTGGAGCCGTTATCGGATTAATCCAAGCATTAGCTCTGTCAGGAGTGTTTTCAAGTGCTTCCGGAACAGAAGCGATTCAGATTTGTATTCCACTCGTTGTTGGAAGTAATATCGGGACCTGTATCACAGCGATATTATCTTCAATTGGTACTTCCAGAACAGCTAAAGATGCGGCTTATATCCACTTGTTTGACAAAATTATCGGTGCTATCTGGGTTTTAACCTTAATGTTCCTATTGGATACGTTCCTCCCGGTAAACCCATTCTATGAATTCCTAGTTAGAATTTCAGGAAAAATTACAATTGATGGTCAAGTAGTACCGAATGTAGCCAGACAAGTAGCTATGTTCCATACCATTTATAACATTGCCAACGTATTAATATTGTTTCCGTTTATCAAGCAGATTGTCGATACAGTTACCAAAATCTATCCACCTGATGAGCCGGAAGAAGGACTTGCCCTTGATCAACGTCTCCTAAACACCCCAGGAGTTGCAATCGGACAGGCTGAAACCGAACTCATCAAAATGAGTAGGATAACAGCAAAGAATTTTGGTCGTGCTATTGATGCCCTTATAACTTTAGATAAAAAGAAAATTAAAAAAGTTGAGGAAACGGAACAAAGAATAGATGAATTTGAAAGCGGCTTGCAAGAATACATGATTAAAATCACCAATCTTTCAGCTACAAAGGACCAATATGACCGAGTGGCATTCATAATGGAGAATTCGCACAATATTGAAAGTATTGGTGACCATGCAATGACATTAGCTGGTATTGCAGGCATGCTAGAAGAAAAAGAACTTAAATTGACACCTGGAATGCTTGATGCACTTCAAACAATAAAGTCAAAAACAGGAATTATGTTAGATGAAGTCACCAACATTCTAGAAGATCCTACAAGTACAAGAGACCTTGACCAATTATTTCGTGAAGAAGATTTTCTTGGTCGTGCGACTTGTTCCTGAATGAAAAGTTCAGGCATCTTAGATGAACTGATAACCTGAAAAGTGGAATGAATTATTGAAACACTTTCTCTAAACTCCGACTAGCATTCGTGTTAGAAGCTCGGTGAAGTCGGCTGAATAAGCCGGGAGTCGTTAAGCTGTCCATGGTTAGTATGCTTTAAGTGGACGAACCTGTGAATGAAAGAGTCTAGAAAAATCAATTAAGCCAGTATGGTTGAGTAAAATTGACCGATATGAA
>CANQOZ010000141.1 GCA_947625585.1 uncultured Eubacteriaceae bacterium | reverse complement strand
TCAGTAGCTCAATGGTGGAGCACTCGGCTGTTAACCGATAGGTTGTTGGTTCGAGTCCAACCTGGGGAGCCATTTTTGAAAATTAACAGATAGTGGCTCATAAAATCGTCACTATCTTTTTTTTGGCCCCGTGGTCAAGCGGTTAAGACACAGCCCTTTCAAGGCTGTAACACGAGTTCGATTCTCGTCGGGGTCACCATTTATAATATTGGCCTGGTAGTTCAGTTGGTTTAGAATGCTAGCCTGTCACGCTAGAGGTCGTGAGTTCGAGTCTCATCCAGGTCGCCATATGCTGATGTGGCTCAATTGGCAGAGCAGCTGATTTGTAATCAGCAGGTTTCCGGTTCAAGTCCGGACATCAGCTCCACTTGATCCATTAGCTCAGGCGGTAGAGCACCTGACTTTTAATCAGGGTGTCCGGGGTTCAAGTCCCCGATGGATCACATGATTTAGACTGTTGTTTTTTAAATTTTGACTTACCGGTAGCATTAAAAAAGCTGCCGGTTTTATTTTTAATCAAAATGTCAACGTTTACAATAAAAACGTTCTTCATAGATAAATTCAAGAAAATTAATATAATAATTTTAAAGTAAATAAAAGTTTAACTAGTAAATACAATGGGTAAATTCTAAATAAATTATAATTTTATTTCAATATTTAATTTTATTATGGAATAAAAGCTTTTATATTAAAAATTTTCAACAATACAATAGGAGAATAACCGTTCGATTTAAATAACGATTAGAGTATGCTATGAAACGCTTAACTAAAAAACAAATGATGATTTTTGCTGTAGGGCAGCTTGGGTGGTCTATTTTAAACGGGATAATTAGTGCTTGGTTAGTTACCTTTTATCTCCCAACTACAACAGATATTAAATCTGGTGCTATTCAATATATTGTACCAGGATTAGTAATAGGTGGATTTTTAACAATACTAGGACTTATTACTTCAATTAGTCGAGTATTTGATGCCGTAACCGATCCCTTTATTGCCTCTTTGTCCGATAGAAGTAAGAATAAAAGAGGGAGACGAATACCATTTATGCAATATGCCGCTATTCCTCTAGCTATTGTAACAGTCCTCATATTTTGTGCTCCAGTTCAGAATATTAGTAGTCTAAATGTTCTTTGGATAACTGTTTTTATTATCTTATTCTATCTATTTATGACAATGTATTGTACTCCTTATAATGCCCTTATTTCTGAATTCGGAAAAACTCAAGATGATAGAATGTTTATCTCAACCTCAATTTCATTCACCTATTTTCTAGGGACTCTTTTAGCTTATACCCCTTTTGTCTTTGCTGGAATGCTTCGTGAACAATTTGGTTATGCTGGCAGCTATCGAGTTTGTTTTGCTGTTTTAGCAGTAATTTCAGCTATTTGTATGTTAATTCCAACTTTCTTTTTAAATGAAAAGGAATTTGTCGATGCAATTCCATCAGAATCAAATATGGTTAATTCATTAGTAGCTACTTTTAAAAATAAAGAATTTAGAACATTTGCTTTCTCAGACATCATGTACTGGGTCGGACTTACTATGTTTCAAACTGGATTACCGTTCTTTGTTAAAGTTTCTATGAACATTAGTGAATCTTATACAATGATATTTTTGGGTGGAATGACAATTCTTTCAGCATTGTTTTATCCAATTGTTTCAAAACTAGTTAAGAAATTTGGGAAAAAGAAGTTAACAATCTGTGGTTTTATTGGATTAGGATTAGCATTTTTAGTAGCTGCTTTAATAGGGATACTAGGAACAAAAGAAAATCCAGGATTACTAGGCCTTGGAACTATACCTGGAGTGGTTTTTGGAATAATGATTTGTGTTATAGCAGCTTTTCCTATGGCTTTATTAGGAATAATCCCACAAAGTATAGTTGCTGATGTAGCTGAAGCTGATGGAGTTACAACTGGTGAAAGACGAGAAGGAATGTTCTTCGCAGCTAGAACATTTGCAATGAAGTTTGGACAATCTTTTGCAATGCTAATCTTTACTTCACTTGCAATTATTGGAACTACACAGAATACAAATAGTAATGATATTAGTGCCTCGACTCTTGGAATGACAGTGGTAGGATTTGTTGCAGTTGCTTTCTGTATTTTAGGAGCTATTATCTTATCCTTCTATAATGAAATAAAAGTTATGAAGCAAATAGATAAAGAAGGGATTAAAGAAGCAGAACAATTTTAGAAAAATAAGCCATAAAAATTTTTGAAGCAAATTACAAGAGGATTTAAACATAAATTACTATGGCTTATTCTTTAGAAAATGTAGAAAAAAGAAAAAAATTATCAAAGGTATAAAGTTCTATAATTTTACTTTTAATTAAAAGCTTTGTAAAGATGTAATTTAAAAAACTCCAATAAAATATTCTTATTAGAGTTATATTTTTATTTTCGTTGGTCTCTAAGAACTTCTTCAAATTTAACGCCGTAGTTATGATTTTTATCAGGAAGTGTTCGTTTAATACTTTCGGCTGTAAATTCACAAGCTTCCTTTAGAGCATCTTGAACACTATTACCATTTTCTAAGCTACCAATAGCCACACTTGAGAAAACATCACCCGTGCCATGATAATCTTTAGGAATTCTGTCGACATAATATTCAATAAACTCATCTTTATCTTTATCATAAGCAATTGCACCGAGTTTTCCATCTTCAAAAGATACACCGGTTAAAATTGATAAAGTTGGGCCCATTTCTGCTAATTCTTTTAGAATATTTTCAATATCTTCACGGGTATAATCTGGATTATAATCTTTATTTAAAATAAAAGAAGCTTCGGTTAGATTTGGTAAGATCACATCCGCTTCTCTAACAATACCTCTCATTCCTTCTACAATGTCATCTGTTAAAGCTGGATAAAGTTTACCGTTATCGGCCATAGCAGGGTCGACATAAAGTTTACCTTCTTCTTTTACTAGCTTTCTTAAATCTCTGATTGTATCAAATTGTCTACTATCTCCAATATAACCAGTATAAATACCATCAAATTGGAGATCTTCTTTATTCCAATGGTTGACAATTTTTTTCATCTCATCTGTTAAATCATGAACAGTAAAGTCTTTAAATCCGCCTGTATGGGTACTTAAAACCCCAGATGGGAGAATTACTGTTTCAATTCCTTGAGATGATAATATTGGTAAGGCTACTGTTAAGGAACATTGTCCAAAACAGGATATATCTTGAACTGATACTAATTTACTCAATGGTCTCTCCTAATTAAAGTACTATTAGTTATGATACATTTAAAAATAGATTAGTAAACTATAATTTAAATCTAATTAAATATATCAGTTAAGTAATATATACCAATAAATTCAAAAATCAACCATAATAAAACGAGTTTTAAAACTTAATTGATCTTAAATATGAAATTAAATAAAACAATCAATTCCATTAGTAATTAAAATTTGTTTAAATTCCTCTAAATCTTCCGGATGAAGAGAAGGTATTCCTTCATATTTATAGTTACGGTTTAGTTTCTTGTATTTGTTTTCACCAAATTGGTGAAAAGGAAGAAGCTGTACTCTTTTGACACCGTAGTCATTAAAGAGATC
>CANQOZ010000140.1 GCA_947625585.1 uncultured Eubacteriaceae bacterium | reverse complement strand
ATCCTAGTACCGATATGCACGCTTATCCAATGGAAGGGAAAGAACATAGGACAGGAGCTTACATTATGTCGGCACTCGGACTAATTGATGAAAAAATAGAAGATATCCAAACACGTGAAAAGCTCTTTGAAAGTTTTGACCAACTTGAACTAGACCAGTCGTTAAATCTATAATAAGTAGAATTTAACAATTGGAATTAAGAGAAAATGAGTTTTTTAAATATTGTTTTAATCGCACTATACCTAACGTGTTCTGTAGGTGGACTGACTTTAGTTAAAGTTGGAGCAGCAAACAACTCCTTTATGCTAAACTCTAGCTTCTTTAACTTGCAGCTTTCCTACTCAACGTTAATCGGATTATTCTTATATATCTTCAGCTTCCTGTTATGGATTGTCATAGTTGGACGTTTTAATCTCTCTTATATTCAACCATTAACAACAGGTTTGAGTTACGTCTTAATAATCGGTGCTTCCCTATTTATACTTCATGAAACAATAACAATGTTTCAATGGATTGGACTAGGGTTCATCTTTGTTGGTGTTATTTTAATGAATGTAGGTACTTAAGATGGATCATTCTTTTGTAATACCAGTTTATGGAGAGTCGCCTTATCTTGCCCAATGTATTGAATCTCTAAAGGCACAGACAGTTAAAAGTCCAATTATTTTATGTGCTCCAAAAGACAGTGACTTCTTAAAGGAAACAGCTAAGAAGTATCATCTACCGACTCATATTAACCCGAATGGTGGAGGAATTGGTAAAGACTGGAACTATGCACTCGATCAGGCAGAAACAGATCTTGTAACAATAGCGCACCAGGATGATATCTATAATGAAGACTATACCGAAAAGATTCTTGAGAGTTATGAAAAGAATCCGGATAGTGTTATTACCTTTACCGATTACGGTGAGTTAAGAGGGGACAATATTGTAAAGTCCAACTTAAACTTAAGAATTAAACGAATCCTTTTAATGCCTTTTAGAATTCGTCCAGGCAAGTGGTCACAGAAGTTTTCAATTATGTTTGGAAGTTCAATCTGTTGTCCATCGGTTACCTATAATAAAGAAGAATTAAATAACTATAAGTTTGATGAAGAGTTAAAATCGAATCTCGACTGGAAAGCATGGGTAGATTTTTATAAAGCAGGTAAAAAGTTTAACTATGTTCCAAAACAACTCATGTATCACAGAATCCACGATGATAGTGAAACCAGTAAAGTATTGGGAGAGAATAATAGAAAAACGGAAGATATAGAGATCTTAAAAGAAATCTGGCCGGACTGGGCTGCCAAGATCATTGGCACCGTCTACCAGTTAAGTGAAAAAAGTAATAATGGATAAAACATATAGGATAAATAAGACAGTTAATACATATGAAGTAACACCGGGGAGTGTCATGTCCCCAATTATTCCGCTCAACTACTTCCAGGAAGCAGCACAACGTCAGATTGAAGATGTTGGTTTAGGTTTGGAATTTATGAAAGACCATAAGCTTGCCTGGATCTTAGTTAAATATGAAATCACATACAACCATTACCCAAAAGCAGAAGAACAAGTTATTGTTGAAACAGAACCAATGGGACTAAACCGTTTTGAAGCTTCAAGAAGATTTGAAATATTGTCGAAAGATGGGGAAGTCTTAATATCGGGTAAAAGTATCTGGATGTTAGCGGATATTGAAAGCGGTAAGATTAGAAGAATTAGTGATGTCGAAGGTATTGGCGATTACTTTTCTGATACTAAAAATGTTATCTTTAGAATTCCCAGACTAGAGCGAGTAGATGATTTTGATGATCAGTTAGAGTTTAAAGTAAGATACCTTGATATTGATATTAACCAACACGTTAATAATTCTAAATACTTAGCATGGGCATTTGAAATCCTACCGATGGATGTCGTCCAGGAATACGAGATCCATAAAGTTACAATTATTTATAAAGAACAGTCGTTCTATGGAGAAATTGTAACTGTTAAAGCAAAAGAAATTTCTCCTCATGTTTGGCGAATAAATATTGTAAACAAGGATAATAAAGTATTAAGCGAGATTAAAATCGAGTTAAGAAAAAAATTAGAAACGGAAGAATAAATGAGATTTAACTTTAAGAAATACACACTAGGCGATTCCTTTGATGCCTGGAAGTATTTTGGAGCTCATCCGACTAAAGCAGGCTGTACGTTCCGGGTTTATGCTCCAAATGCAGCAAAGGTAGATGTTATCGGGGAATTCTCAGATTGGCAAGAAGTTCCTCTAAAAAATAGAGACAACAATGGTGTTTGGCAAGCTAATGTAAGGGGTGCCAAAGTTGGTCAAATGTATAAATACCGGATTTACTTTGAAGATGGAAACTACTGTGATCATTCTGATCCGTTTGCGTTCTCTTCAGAACTCCGTCCAGGAACAGCTTCTGTCATAGCTGACTTGGATTATAAGTTTAATGATAATAAATGGATTAAAAACAGGTCATTAAACTATAACGAACCAATGAATATCTATGAAGTCCATTTAGGTTCATGGAAGCGTAAGGAAGACGGTAGCTTCTTTAATTATGAAGAAATAGCACAAGACTTGGCAGACTATGTTTTAGATCATGGTTTTACCCATATCGAATTTATGCCACTTACAGAGCATCCAGTAGATGAATCCTGGGGTTATCAGGTACTTGGATTCTATTCAGCAACATCTCGTTATGGTACGCCAAAACAGCTTCA
Organism: uncultured Eubacteriaceae bacterium; assembly: GCA_947625585.1. GTDB lineage: Bacteria > Bacillota > Clostridia > Eubacteriales > Eubacteriaceae > CANRHG01. The sequence goes on along the minus strand of CANQOZ010000140.1, from coordinate 879 downwards.
AGCCATGGTTGATATTCTCCATAAAAACGGTATCGGTGTTATTTTCGACTTTGTTCCAGTCCACTTTGCTCTAGACTACTATGGACTAGCTCGTTTTGACGGTAGTGCACTCTATGAATATCCACATGATGATACAGCTTATTCAGAATGGGGTTCAAAAAACTTTAACTTCTACCGAGGAGAAGTTCGTTCTTTCTTACAGTCAGCTATCGACTTCTGGATTGAAAATTATCATGCTGATGGTATCCGGTTAGATGCAATCAAGAACGCTATCTTCTGGCAAGGTAATAGAGATCGTGGAGTAAACGAAGGTGGAATTAAGTTTATTCAAAACTTAAATGTTGGAATAGCAGAACGTTTCCCAACCGTTATGAAAATAGCTGAAGATTCAACGGATTACTTAAAAGTTACAGCGCCTGTTCGCTACGATGGACTAGGGTTTGACTATAAGTGGGATCTAGGATGGATGACTGATACTTTAGATTTCTTTAAATTTGACAAGTTTGATCGTGGTGGTTTCATAGCTAAAATTGAATGGTCTATGTTCTACTTCTACAATGAACTATTCCTACTTCCATTCTCGCATGATGAAGTTGTCCATGGTAAAGGCTCCATTTTAGATAAGATGAATGGTAGTTATGAAGAAAAGTTCATGCAGTCTAGAATGCTCTACCTCTATATGATGACTCATCCAGGTAAGAAGTTAAACTTTATGGGTAATGAAATTGGAATGTTTAGCGAATGGTCAGAACAACATGAACTTGACTGGAACCTCCTTGACTATCCAATCCATCGTGATTTCGCCAATTATATAACGGCTTTAAATAAGTTCTATCTGGATAATCCAGTTTTATGGAAACAGGATTATAATTCTTACAA
>CANQOZ010000139.1 GCA_947625585.1 uncultured Eubacteriaceae bacterium | reverse complement strand
ATTTTACCCATTTAAGAAGAAAATACAAAATTTTGGGCACTAAAAAAGCACCAAGTAATTCCTGGTGCCAAAAAATTGAGAAGGACTACTATTATTTAAAATGTTCAGTACATCTTAAATTATGTTAAGAATATGCCATTAAAATTGACTCCGTTATTTTGGAGTATTTCGAGTTCATCAAAATCAGTCATGAATAAGAGAGCCTGATGATTTTCAATGAACAACTTGAACTTTTCAATTAATTCAGTATTCGTTGATTCAATTTCTTCAAGTGGGTTTAAACTTATAAGTGGAACTATGTTGTTTGCTGCAATATTATTTTGTAAACCAAAGTTAAATTGCTGGGCAACTCGTTCATTATAATTTTCATCTCCCGCTTGAGCATAAGTATTAACGAAGTTCTTCTGACTATTCTGTATTTTATTGTTTAATTTTTCGATTTCTACATCAACCTGATGAATCTTATTCTCATATTCATCAATCTGAGCTTGAACCCTATTGAAGTTTTCTATTTCTTCATTTGAAATACTAGGTTTATTAGCAAGTTTTTTATTTTCTTCAGATAGTTTTAAGGATTCTTCCTTTAACTTCCATGCAGAAACAGGTTTTAAGTTTGACTGTTCTTCTTCTAACTCTTCAATCTTAGCTTCATTCGCTTTGATTTTTTTAGTTAATGATAAGATTTCATCTTGAATTGCTGTATTGTCATATTCAACACGATTTTTAGTTAAGTCAAGCTTAGTCTTGTTTTGATCTTCAAGAAGTTGGTCCCGTTCTTCTATTGAATCGCTTAGTTCTTGTTTGATATCTTTTAAGTCAGCTTCCAGGTTGTCCATCCGGTTAAATATCCGTTTAGCATTATTGTAGAAGGCTGTAAATTCTTCGTTGTTTTCCTGGTCATACTTTTTAAAGATTCGTTCTGCTTCAGCTCCTGAAGCCATCGAAACGGGTTCATTCGGAACTAAGGCTGGTTTGTTAAATTGCAGATATAAGATAACAATACTACTAAAAATAACAAAACAACAAACAAAGCATATCAAGTAGATTGGGACTCTGGTAAGCATTTCATTCGGATTGTAGATCGCATAGGAAATGATTGAGACTCCTAAGACTATCAGGATAGCGTAGACCCAGAAGCTGTAACCTACCAGTTTTTCAACTATGGGTTCCTGTTGTCGGACTCTCTTTTCAACGAGTCCGTTCTGATAAGCTTCAAAATCAGATTTGAGTTCTTCTCTATCAACTTTAAAGTTCTCTTTTAAACTATCAAGTTTCTCAGAATAAAGTTTCTCTTCTTCCTCAAGATCTTCTATCCGTTTATCCACCATCCTTATCCGGTGATCGGTATTTTGAACATCTCGTTTTAATACTTGAGCTTTACCACTTCCCTGCTTATCCTGTTTTTCTTTTAAGGTATTAAGCTTTGTATTCAGACTCTCGTTTACATTCTTAATACTTGTGATCTCAGATTCGATTCGCTTCCTCTCTTCATCATTTTGATCATTAAGGGAAGTAATTTTTTGCTCATTCAGGGAAATTTGCTCATTGTTTTTATTGAGCTCTTCTTCTAAACGTTGCTGTTCAGTAAGCTTAGCTACAATAGTTTCCCGCTCACTTATTAAATTTTCGTAACTGTAACTCGTTTCTAGTTCCGTTTTCTCTCGTTCTAGATTTTCTAATTTTTCAATGTCTTTATCTGAAACTTCCGGAACCTGTATCGTCTCTTGAGCAAAAATGGAATCTTCAACCGGGAATAGGATTAAATCTCCAAATTCATTAATATAATCTTCTGTGATTTCATCCCCATTTAAGTTTGTAACCGAAAACTCTCCATTGAGGAAATTCCTATTAACCTGTATCTGTTCGCCATTATCATTTTCTACAATAATGGAGCCAGAATAAGGCAGTCGTTTTGGACGGTAACGATTCCTATTTTCTTCTGATAATCCGAAAAACATTCCGTCTATAAATGTTCTGATTGTATTAACAGACATATTATCGGTTCCAATAATGATATTGGTTCCGTTTGAAAAGTCTATTATCTTCTCCCTCTGGTTACCGAAGGACTTGATGATCAACCTTGATACATTCACTCTTTAATTTCCTCTTGGATTCTTTAATCTGAATAATTCTTAAGATTAATTTAATTGTCTTAAAATATAACGTATAAATGTATTATTTTTCTTATCAATCTTAACATTTATCGTCAAAATTTAAAGCAAAATTGTAAACTTTCTTAATTTTCATTAAGAATTAATTGGTCTTCATTATTTAATTAAACCATTTCGGTAATATTCTAAAAGTAAGGCCATAGCTATAGAATCAACTTTATTCTGGGCACTATCACTTCTGGACGTTAAAACAACCGGTTTTTGAGCACCAAGAACAATCGCTCCTGTCGGAGAGTCAGCTAGGTAGGTCATACTCTTCCAGAAAATATTACCGGACTGTAAATTCGGCATAACAAGAACATCTGCATGACCTGCAACTGGGGAATCGATTCCCTTATTTTCAGCAGAATAAGGAGAGATAGCTAGATCTAATGATAATGGACCATCAACAATACAACCTTTAATCTGTCCTCTTCTATTCATTTGAGTAATAATTGCTGAATCATAACCATCCGGCATATTAGCATTTAATTCTTCAACAGCCGATAACATTGCAATCTTCGGATTTGGTGTTCCGAGGGCATTGGAAAGTTCAGTACAGCTATTAACAATAGCTATTTTTTCATCCATGTTAGGATTGACTATCATAGCACAGTCGGAAGCAAGAATCATCCTGTCAAGTGCCTTACATTGAACAGCAGTAATACTACAGAGAGTCTTACCGGTCCTCATCCCTCTTTCTCTATTTAAGATAGCTCTTAAATAAACGTTTGTATGAAGTTGTCCTTTACATAAAACATCTGCTTCCCCATTTTTACAAGCTTCTACTGCTCTCTGTGCGGATTCAGGAACAGAATCACAGTCTACAACTACATTCTGGACAAAGTCGAGTCCTATTTCGCTACCAATTCTATGAATTTCCTTCTGGTCTCCAAAAAGAGTTGCTCTTCCTAATCCACTTTCATTAAGTAATTTAACTGTTTTTAATGCTATTACGCCTGCTGCTTGAGCAAAAGCTACCATTGGTGTTCTATGATGTTCTTCACTAAAATCTTTAACCTTTTGTTTTATTTCATCAAAGTTATACATGATTACTCCTGCGTTTATTGTTGTATTAATAATATCTTAATTACGAATAATTTGTTATCAACTTCAGAATCAAATCCTAAATATTACAATTTCTCTATCAAAATATTGGAATAATTTTTAAATTTTTAGTCAAAAATCACTTTTGTAAAGCTTTAAATTTCCTTCTAATCCATTAAAGAGCTTTTCATGTAAATTTTAAAAAAACGGTATTTATTTTGTTAATTAGTTCAATTTAAACAAATACCGAACTAGAAGTAGGAATAAGTATGAAAAAAATATTATTTATTTTAACAACATTACTTATGAGTTCTGCTGCTTTTGCAAAACTTTATTCACCAGTGTACAGATTATATAATCCAACTTCATTAGAACATTTGTATACAACAAGTAATGATGA
>CANQOZ010000138.1 GCA_947625585.1 uncultured Eubacteriaceae bacterium | reverse complement strand
TTTAAATTATTTTTTTCAATCGTTAACTCAGTCAGTTGAGATTTTAATACAGTTAATTCTTGATCTAATTTTGTTAAAACTTCTTTATTTAAATCATGTTTATTACCAACTTCAATACGTTTTGATTCTAATTCTTTTAATTCTGTTTGGACTTCTTTTAAATTATCTTCCTTAACTTCTAAGCTATCACTAACCTTTATTCCTGAAAGTTCTGATTTTAGAATTAAAAGACGTTGGTTAACTGAATCTAACTTTTTCTGTAGCTCTCTTTCCTCTTTTAATTGATTTTCCCGCTTAATAGAACTTCCTTCTACTAACTTAGTCCAAGACTGCTTCTGTTCTTTTATAGAGTTTAACTGTTTCTTTAATTCTTTTTCTTGATTTGTTAAGTTGTTTATCTCTTGGTTTGGTGATAAAAGTTGGTTAAAGTTCTTTTTAAATGAACCACCAACTATTGCTCCACTCGGATAAAAACATTCTCCTTCAAGTGTCACTAAAGTATTTCTCTTGTTAACTCGCCTAAAACTTCGAGCAGAAGAATAATTGGAGAATATCAGGGTTCTCCCTAAAAGTCTTTCAAAAACTTTAGTAAATTTTGGTTCAAAGTTGATTAAATCAAGTGCTGTTCCAAGGAAACCTTCAGGATTTTCGTTGAATTTAAAAGAATTAGTACTGATATTATCAAGCGGTAAAAATGTAGCTCTACCCTTATTTTGGTTTTTGAGATATTCGATAAGTTCTTGAGCGATTGTAGAATTTTCAACTACAATATTTTGAATCGAACCACCTAAAGCTACTTGAATTGCTGTTTGATAAACTGGTTCTGTATTAAAGAGATCCCCTACCGGTCCATAAACTCCATTAATCTTAGATTTTAAACTATAAGACATAACGGAACGAACCGGGTAATTAAAACCTTGATAACTATCCCTTACTTGAATCTGGTATTCTTTCTTGTTTTCAACATTAGCTATCTCAGTTAATAATCTTTGTTCCGCTTTCTCAAACTTTTCAACTTTAAGAGTCGCCTTTTTATATTGCTCCATGAACTTTGAGTTCTTTTTAATTAGTGAGTTTAAATCATTAGAAATGTTTTCCTTACTTTGTTCAAACTCATTAATTTTTTCCTCAATTTTAGTTTTTTTAGTTAAAGACTCTGCTTCGTTCGATTTTAAACTTTCAATTTCAGTTTCTAATTTAACCCTGTTTAAAGTTAATTGTTCAATTGACTTATTAATTTCAGATAATTTGGATTCATCACTCTTTGATTCTAAGTTGTTTTTTTGATCTTCAATTGATTTTATTTTAGATGTTAAGTCCTTTTCTTTTAGAAGAATTGATCGAAATTGATCTTCAATTTCCTTTTTTGAATTTGTAAGATCTAATAATTTTGTCTGATTATCAGCAATATGACGTTTAAGCGTTCTGATATCATCCTCAATTATTCCTAAATAATTTCTAGAATTTTTGAAATCATTATCCTCAATCGAAATTTCCTTCTCGTTGCTGTTTACCTGATCTCTAGTTTCAATAACTTCTTTATTTAGAATTTCAATTTTTTCCCTGACTGCCGTTAATTTATCTTTAAGATTCAGGTAATCTTTATCATTTTTTGAAGTTTCTTTATCGAGATCCATTAAGGTAAAGTTTGATTCAACTAAGGCTTTATCAAGTTCTTCTAATTCTGCTTTAAACTTAACTTCTTTTTCATAAAATAAAACCAGGTCAATATCTCTTAATACATTACTAATTTCAAGATATTCCCTGGCTTTTTTAGCTTGTCTTTTAAGTGGTTTTAATTGTTTTTCCATTTCTTCTAAAACATCGAGTACTCGTTCAACGTTTGATTCAATGGAGTCCAATCGTTTTACAGTTTCATTTTGTCTAACTTTATAACCAGCGATACCAACAGCTTCTTCAACTAATTCCCTAAGTTCTTTTGGTGATGCTCCAATAATGTTTTCTACACCACCTTGAGAAATGATCGAATAGCCATTTTTCCCTAATCCAGTATCAGCAAACAGGGAATGAATATCTTTTAAACGAACTTTCTTACCATTTAATAAATAGTCTGATTCACCTGTTCTGTAATATTTTCTTTCAATGACTAAATCTGGATTATCATCATCCTCTAAGACTAACCTAACTTCTGCTAAACCTCTCGGTCCCTGAGAATCATTTCCAGAAAAGATAATATCTTCCATAGAATGTGATCTCATCTGTTTTGTCCTCTGTTCTCCAAGGACAAAACGGATGGCATCACTGATATTACTCTTTCCGCTGCCATTAGGACCGACAATTGCGGAAACATCATCACTAAATTGAATTGTAGTTGGGTTAGCAAACGACTTGAAACCTGAAATATATAACGATTTTAAAAACAATTAATCCTCTGAAAAATGAACTTTATGTAAATAATTCTTTGCTGCTTCTTGCTGCGCTTCTTTTTTCGTCTTACCTTTACCTTTAGTCTCTGGCCTACCATTAATAACGACCTGACATGTGAAAACAGTGTCGTGTTCTGGACCAGTTCTGTCGACATCAATATATTCGATTGTATTTGATGGATTTTGTTGAATGTATTCCTGTAACTTAGATTTATAATCCTTAACTAACTTACCTTTAATTGCATTCTCGATATTTTCTTCTAATAAGGTTAGTAAAATCTTTTTTACTGTATCAAAGTTTGAATCTAAGAAAATAGCACCCATTAAAGCTTCGAAAGCATTAGCTAGATTAGACCTTCTCTTTTTACCGCCAGTTAATGCTTCACCTTTACCCAGTTTTAATTCATCTCCAAGATGAATCTGTTGGGCAGCTAGAGCTAAAGATTCGGTACATACAATATTTGCCCGAAGACGAGTCATTTGACCTTCAGGTAAATTTAAATTTTTATAAATGTATTCACTAATTACCAATTCAACTACAGCATCTCCTAAAAACTCTAAACGTTCATTATTATAGTTTTCAGAATTAGAAGATGAATGGGTTAAGGCATGATCGAGTAGGTGTGGATTTAAAAATCGATAGTTAATACATTCTTGTAAATGTTCTATGCTCATTTTCCTGCTTCTAGAGCATCTAAAGCTTTAATAATATCTCCAACTGTTTCAATTCCATCGAATGATTCATCTGGAATGGTTACATCGTATTCATTTTCAAAATTCATTAACATTTCTACTAAACTTAATGAATCAGCTCCTAAATCTTCAATAATTTTGGCATCGACTGTAACCTTTTCTTCCGGAACACCTAATTCTTCAACAATAATAGCTTTAACTTTATCAAAATTGTTCATTTATTACTCCTTTTCCTTCATCGCTTCAGTTAGTTTTTGAACAACGTTATTTTCAGAGAAAACCATAGCCTGATGGATAGCGTTTTTAATAGCATGAGCTTTACTGCTACCATGAGCTTTTATAATACCACCCTTAACTCCCAGAAATGGAGATCCTCCGACTTCATCAGGATCATAGTCAGATTTAATCTTTTTTAGATCCTTCTTTAATAAAACACCACCGATTTTACCCTTAATTGATGACATCATCTTTTCCTTTACTGTATCAAAGAAAAATTTCGAGAGGCCTTCAACTGTTTTAATAATAATGTTTCCAGTAAATCCATCACATATTAGAATATCGGCTGGAGT
>CANQOZ010000137.1 GCA_947625585.1 uncultured Eubacteriaceae bacterium | reverse complement strand
GGATAACCAAAGACGACAGCTCCTTCTTCTCGTTGAGCAGCCTTATTGATAGCATCAACAAATCCTTGCCCATAGAAAATGTTATCACCTAAGACTAAAGCTACTTTATCATCACCGATAAAATCTTCGCCTATTAAAAAGGCTTCAGCGAGTCCATTTGGTTCAGGTTGTTCTGCATATGTTATATCTAAACCCAGATCAGAACCATCACCAAACAATCTTTTAAAACCAGGTAAATCTTCTGGAGTTGAAATAATTAAAATATCTTTAATTCCGGTTAACATCAATGTTGAAAGCGGATAGTAAATCATCGGTTTGTCATAAACAGGAAGTAGCTGCTTTGAAACCGCTTTTGTTATTGGGTACAACCTAGTTCCAGAACCACCAGCCAGAATAATTCCTTTCATTTGTTAAACCTCCTGCAAATTATCTATGTATTCAGTTAAAGAATCTTCCCAATTTCTAAAACTGTTAATTCCTAATTTTTCTAAGTTAGCGTTTTCGAGTACAGAGTAATGAGGTCGTTTAGCTACAGTTTTACCAGCTATTTGTTCATATTGTTCAGAAGTAACTGGTACGACTTTTGTTTGTTTACCAGCTTTATTAAAAATTTCCTGAGCAAAGTCTGCCCATGAACAAACGCCTTCACAGGTAGCATGGTAAGTCCCATAAGCTCCAGTATCCGATAAATCGATAATGGCTTTAGCTAAATCAACTGTAGACGTTGGGGATCCAACCTGGTCATCTACAACTGTAACTTCGTCATGATTATCGGATAATTTTAACATTGTTTTGACAAAGTTGTGACCATCACCATATAGCCAAGCAGTTCTGACAATATACGCTTTATCCGAATTTTCTTTAACTTTATTTTCTCCTTGAAGTTTACTTTTACCATAAACACTCTGTGGATTGACTTCATCACTTTCAAGGTATGGTCTACCGTTCGTATTTTCTCCCTCAAAAACATAGTCGGTTGAGACTTGCACAACTGGTATATCAAGCTCATTGGCAATTTTTGCCATATTTTCAGCCCCTGTTTCATTAACTAGAAAGGCTTGTTCTTCATTTGTTTCACAACCGTCAACATTCGTCATCGCTGCACAATTTATGATAATATCTGGATTTTCTTGTTTTATTAATTGTAAAGAACTCTCGTAGTTGGTAATATCTAATTCAGGGACATCGTAACCGGCATAATCGATACCGAGTTCATCTAATTGCTTTGATAACTCTCGTCCTAGTTGGCCGTTACTTCCCGTGATAAAAAATTTATTCATTTGACAATCTTTCAATATATTTACAGTTTATTTAATCTATATTCTAACAAATAGTAATGGTATTAACGAACGAATAGCTTAACTAATAATTATCTGTTAAAATTTAGAAGAATTTTGCCAAAATTTGGATTATCCTTAAGAAAATTACGTATAATTGTAATACTACAAACTTTATTTGAGAATTTGGATAAAAGACGAGAATGACTAAACGCAAAAAGATAATAATAACGATACTGGTTGTCTTTCTCCTATTAATTTTAGCTGCTGGTGGTTACGCTTATTATGTTTTAAACCAGGTAACAGGCGAAGTTTTAAACAAAGAGGAACTGGCAGCAAACACAAACCTTGACGATACTATAATTAACATAGCTTTCTTTGGAATTGATGGAAGAGACGATGTTCAAGTAGAAGGTGACCGTACTGATGTTATCATGATTGGAACACTTGATACTAAAGATAATACTGTTAAAGTTACTTCCGTTATGAGAGATACCTATTCAAAAATCTGTTTAGATTCAACAAATACCGATGCTCAGTTTTATGCAGGAGACCAGGACGGAATTGAATGGGAAATGGCTGAAGAAACAACAACGACTGATAAACCATTAAATAGTGAAGAGCAGCAGGTACAAAAGGATACAACCGAAGAAGAAGCTACTACAAATGCTAATGGTGATCCGGAACAAGTAGTTGTTGAATATGAAAACCGTTTTGATGTAGCTACTTATGACAAGATCAACGCTGCTTATTATGATGGTGGTCCACAGGCATCAATTAAAACGATGAACACCAACTTTGACTTAAATATCCAAGATTATGTTACCGTAGATTTTAACTGTTTAATGGATGTTATTGATGCAATGGGTGGAGTTACTTTGAATATTCCTAATGAATCTGTTCTTAAATGGACTAATGAATATTTACAGGATTCCAACTTTTATGGACACCGTAATGATCCAGATTTAACTCAAATCGGGGAACAAACATTGACAGGAGCCCAGGCTCTGGCTTTTGCCAGAAACCGTTATAGCGATTCAGACTATGGTAGAGCTATTCGACAACGAGAAGTTGTTGAAGCCATTTTTAACAAAGCTGAATCAATGAATGCTGTACAAGCATTGCAGGTTCTATCATCTGTTTATCCATATATTCGAACTTCATTGTCTCTTGGCGAACTAACTCAATATGCTCAAAAGATTTTATCAACAGACTTTAAGTTCCAAGGTTATCGAATACCGACAAACAAATATGGAACAAGCGGATTTATGGATGAAATCTGGTATTTATTTCCAGATACTCTAGTCGATAACGATATAGCTCTTCATAAATTTATTTATGGAGAAGATAATAATTACACTCCATCGAATACAGTAAGACAGATAAGTCAGGTTATAGAAGAAAAGCTAGAAAATGATGCTTACAATAAGACTTATCAAGTAGGAGGTCAAGAAGAGGATAATCTTGATCAGGAAACTGCTGAAAACTCTGAAAATCCAGAAACTACTGAAACGAATTAAAAAAAATCAAAAAAATTTAAAATTTTTTGAAAAAACCGTTTTAGGTGGATTTTTATGGGTATAATATAGATGTCTCAAAGATAAATCGAGAGATTGAGATGTTTAAATATTTATTTTTGTGGTAAGTATTTAAAGTCTTAAAAAAATTATGGAGGTTTTAAAATGGCTGACAATTATGTAGAAGCAATCAAAAAGGCTGTTGGTGATACACCTTACGGTGCACACTTAGTAGCTGAAGCTGAAAAAGCTGATCCAGATCAAAAATATGGTCAGGGCGTTGTAGACCGTCTACATGAAGTAATTGGTCTATTATTAGCTTATGAACGTATTCATAAAGATGCTGGCGAAGATGCTAAAGCTACAGCTGAAGCTGACAAAATAGCTATTGCTAAAAAAGCATTAGCAGCAGTAGAAGCAGCTAAATAAGCATATTTTAATTTATTACAAGACACAAATAAGGCTCCTGGCTTTTGCCAGGGGCCTTTTATTATTCTCTATTTAATCTATCATCTAATATTTTTATTCACCATATACTAATTCTCTAGCTTCATTTTCGGACATACCTGATTTTAGAAGTTTAGCAAATACTTTATCTGCCTTACTTTTGACTCCAGCATTAAAACCGTCATTGTAACCGTCATCGAATTGTTCTTTTTTAAAACGTTCATATGCTTGTTCTTGACTAAACAAACTATCTACATTATTCATAACTTCCTCCTTATGATCTTCAAAAAATTCTCTAAAAATATTTTTATCTATACATGTATCGATTAAAGCTTGAGCAGCTTTTTTATTTCGTCCAAGCTTTTGAACAATTTGTTTTTGAATCTCACAAAATTCAAAATAAGTATCAATTATTGTATGTAAC
>CANQOZ010000136.1 GCA_947625585.1 uncultured Eubacteriaceae bacterium | reverse complement strand
ATTCTTAAAAATAATATTTTAATTAAGAATATCTTATCAAAGATGATTGCAAATTTCTATTTGCTCTAGATAGCTTTTAAAAACTAAAATCTAAAAATACAATTAAAATAACAAAACCAATTTAGAAATAATATAAATACCATATCTTAAATATAATTTAATTTTCAAAATAATATTATAGCTATAATATATAGGTATATATTTATTGAAATTTAGATTAAATAAAAATAAGACTCATAATAAATTAGGAAAGTTAAAAATTTCCTTAGTTAGAAATTTATTCAGCTGTTTAAATTCTGAATTTTAAATAAAATGATTATTATCATTTTTAAAGAGCATATATATTAATAACAATTAATGAGATGTGAGAATTATGAAAAAAATAAGTTTTTTTATTTTATTAATTATACTCTTAGTTTTTACATCGGCTTGTTCTAATTCAAACACAGATTCAGATGTTGCTGAAACCGAAAGTGAAGCTATAACTATTAATCAAAGTCTAAATTTTGGAGATGGATTATTTCAAGTAACTTTGGAAGATGCCTCTATACAAAATAATGAAATGACAATGAATGTTCAGGTTGTTAACAATTCAGATAAAGAAGAAGTGGTTAATAGTATTATGAACATGACGGTTACTCAAAACGGTAATAATTTGAATAGTGAATCTAATCCTAATTACCAGGAAAACGAGAATGATTTAAATTACACTGTTAATCCTGGAGCTGCTGGTGATTTAACATTTAACTATGCTCTTGAAGATACATCGAATTCTATCGAAGTTAAAGTAATTCCAGGAGATGGGACTGGATTTAATATTCCAGGAGAATCAATATTAACAGTTGATGTTAATCCTCAAGATGGAACAGTTTCGGCTGAAGAAGCAAAAATAGAAGGTTAAAATGAGTATAAATGTAAATATTTATTATACAGGTGAAAATGGTAATGCTCAGAAATTTATTAAAGAAATGATCAATCAAGGTATTGTTGACGAAATAAGAGCAGAACCAGGTAATATTAAGTATGATTATTTTATCCCAGTAGATGATGAAGAAACAGTTCTTTTAATTGATGCTTGGGAGGATCAGAAAGCTTTAGATGAACATCATGCTTCTAATATGATGAATAAAATTGCTAAATTACGAGATAAGTATGATCTGAAAATGAAAGCGGAACGTTATAAATCAAATGACGAAGGTTTTTCTGATCATGATAAAGAATTTATTAGAAATTAAAAAATCCCCTCAAAATTGAGGGGTATTTTTTATTTCATATTATCGCCATAATCATAATTCCAACCGACAGAATCTGCGCAAATAAATGTTGGCGGTGTTTGGTTTTCTAAACCTTTATCTAAATCTTGGTCATTATTATAAAGTTCTAAACAAACTGACCCATCATCATTTAAACTAAAGTTTACTCCAACCAGATTACCATGATTTAATTTTCCGCTAATTACCATTAATTGTCTTACTCCAACGAAATGAAGAACTACTTCATTCCTATCTTTATTATCAGCAATTTTAGGATCAAAACTTTGGAATTTAACATAACAGTGAGAATATTCCGAAGTATCTCCAGGCATTTCAAAATCAACTTGATCAGCACTAAAGAACTTAACATCAACTAGAATTGCTTGATTAAAATCACAGTATAAATCTAATAAATTTTCAATTTCTTCTTTTGTACTTAGGGGATTCCATCCTAAAGTATTTAATTCAATATTATCCATAATTTTTCCTTATATGTTTTTCAAATATTGATATACCTATTTTAATCATAATTTAACGTTTCACCTGGTCTTAAAATTTGTTTACTTTTAGTATTAAACTTATTAGCTTGATTCTCATCAAAGTCACTACCAGGATCACTATGATATGGAATAGTATATTTAGCATTAATTATTTCAGCGCATTGAGCAGCTTGCTGTGGGGACATAGTAAAAATTCCGTCTATTGGCAAAAAGGCATAGTCAATATTTTCACTAGCCAACTCAGGCATTTGTTCTGTTAGACCGGTATCACCAGAAATATAAATTTTAGTTCCATTATCATCAATTAAATAACCAACACAGTTTTCCTTCATATGATTTTTATTATAAGCTTCGACAGCTTTTATTTTAATTCCATCTATATCAAAGGAATTATATACTCCATTTTGTTGAGCTTTATAATTATCAATAATTTCTGTATTGTTTTTCTTAGGAGGTTTATCAACAGCTGTATGATCAAAATGTTGATGGGTAACTAAGATTAAATCAGCAGGTTCATCATATCCTTGACCTGCATATGGATCCACGTAAATAACATGGCCATCTTTTGTTTTAATTCGAACACTTGCGTGTCCTTGATATAAAATTTCTCCGCTCATAATATATAGAAAGCTCCAGTTTTCACTGGAGCCGAATATTTTATCCTATTTGTAATGAGGCATAAAAACATAATAAAGAAAGTAATATTAGAACAAGTCCGCCTGTTGAATCCAAAATGATTTGTTTCCAATTAGCGTATTCCTTGAATTCCTTCTTAATTGAAAATGGCATATCTTTTACAATAAAATAAAACAACAATGCTGTTGCTATTATTCCAAGCCAATTTTTCAAAAAACATTCTGCAATAAATATTAGTAATAAGCCAACTAAAGCTGAAGCATATTCTAACTTGTTATATCTCTTTTCAACAATAGTTAAGAGCCACGCCGCAAATGGTTGGCACATTGCAGTTAAAAATGTAACGGCTAGTACTGGATTACTTTGAAGAATTTCTTGATAAGTCATACCAACCGCTTGAGTTCTCATATATAGATAACTTAAAGTGGCAAATGGAATTATACAAAATACCACTTTAGAAATAAGGAATAATCTCTTAATATTTTTTTCAGATTTTGCTTTTTGCCTTTTAATCATTTTATTTTAATTCTGGCCAGAAAGATTCATTTGCAACAATTAAATCATCTAAAATCTGTTTAGCAACTTTAGCACTAGGAACAATCTTAGATAGAGTTAATGCTTGCCATAACTTCTGGTAACTCTTTTCTATGTAAGCTTCTACAACTAATTTTTCAACAGCAACCTGTTCTTCCATTAAACCCTTTTGGAATGTAGGTATTTTACCTTGACAGATTTTTTCATATCCATTTTTACCTACAATGCATGGAATTTCAACCATTGCCGTTGGTTCAAAGTTAACAATTGCACCTTGGTTTTCAACAATTAATAAGAAGCGTTCCATTGTATTTTCAGCTATAGCACAAGCTAAGTCAACAATATAAGTAGCATGTGCATCAGGTTCAAATGTTTCTCCCTTAGCTGTTCCGTCTTCTATAATCTTCTTACAAAGACCAAATACCTGTTTTTCACGTCCTTCCATAACTTCGTTAGCTCGTGTATGTTCAGGATTTGATGTTTCAACTACATAATCAGGATAGAGGTAATACTTGAGATAAGTATTTGGAATTGTATTTGGATCAACAGCATAAACGTCTTTAGCTTTTTCGAATGTGTGAATCCAAGATTCATCTATATGCTGATTGGTCTTTGGAATACCATCTGCAAAACCGCTCTTAGCCATATGTTTTTTGATTTCTGGCATTAAGTCATTTCCTTCTTTATCATAGATTTCATGCCACCAACCAAAGTGGTTTAATCCATAATAACCAACAGTCATGTCTTTACGTG
>CANQOZ010000135.1 GCA_947625585.1 uncultured Eubacteriaceae bacterium | reverse complement strand
CTGGCAATCTTGAAAATTTCTTTAATTTTATTCCGACGTTTTTAGTCGGTAAATTCATTTATGGCCTCGCTATCAAATATAAGTAAATCTGAATAGTGAAAAAATCGAATAAAATATAGGTAAAAATATTTCTTTAAGTTTTTTTAAGGATTTGACGTCTATTTTGTTTGAATAAATCCTAATGGATAAATAATCGAAATACAGGCTCTACAAACTTTTGAGTTCCTACTAACAAAGCACGAAGTTGATTTAAATTTTAGGAAACTCCATAAAATAACACCTCTCTAGTTAGTACCTCAAAGATTGTGGAAAGAAAATATCGATCTTTGTATAAGATCTCAAAGAGAGATTGGTGTTCAAAGTCTTCATTAATAATTCTTTGCTAATGAATCCCTAGTTAATTATATTTAGTGGAGTTTTTCTGTTTGATCGTATTGCAACAGAGTGAATGGTTTTCTTTTTAAGCAGTAATAATTATTACTAATTAATC
Organism: uncultured Eubacteriaceae bacterium; assembly: GCA_947625585.1. GTDB lineage: Bacteria > Bacillota > Clostridia > Eubacteriales > Eubacteriaceae > CANRHG01. The sequence continues at coordinate 3,187 of CANQOZ010000135.1, read as the reverse complement.
GAGAAAGAAATTGAAATTTTAAATATTTTTGGAGAAATAATGAAAGTCAGAGATTTACTTCCTATTGGTTCAATAGTGTTACTTAAAGATGGTGAAAAAAAATTAATGATCGATGGAATTAAACAAACGAATTTAGACAATAATATTGAATATGATTATCATGGAATACTTTATCCAGAAGGATATATAGGAAATGATTTTCAGTTTCTCTTTAATCATGAAGATATTGATCAAGTAATTTTTAATGGCTATCAGGATGAAGAAAGAGAAGAATTTATTGATAAATTATCTCTTATATATGAATAAAAGTTAATAAAAGTATGAAAAATAATACTAATCTAATCGGGAAAAAGGTCTTAAATGATTATGAAGTAATTGAAAAAATTGGAAATGGAGCTTTTGGAACTGTATTTAAAGTAACTAAAAGTGATCTTTCAGGAGAATATACTAGAGCTTTAAAATATATAAACTTTCCATCTGATGAACAATATTTGAATGTTCTTCAATCTATGGAAGGAGACATTAGAAAAACAGAAGAATATTTCAATGAAGCTTTTAAAAATATAGTTTCAGAAATTACTATATTAAATAATCTCACAGTTTCAGATGCTCCAAATATTGTTAGATATTATGATAGTCGAATTGAAGAACATGATAATCCGAAAAAATATGAAATTTTTCTTTTGATGGAATATTTGGAACCGCTTAATAAATCCATCGAAACTAATAATTATACTGTTAGAGAAATTATAAAATTGGGAATGGATATTCTAATTGGACTCGACTATTGTCATAAAAATGGAATAATTCATAGAGATATAAAAGCTGATAATATTTTTTTATCTCAGACAGGGCACTATAAAATTGGAGATTTTGGGGTTTCTAAAGTTTTAGATTCTAATCTTACAGGAGCTAAAACAGTTAAAGGGACTCCTAATTTTTTGGCTCCTGAAGTATTTCAAGGAGGTAAAAATTATACTAAATCTGTAGATTTATACTCATTAGGAATAACGCTTTATAGACTTTTAAATCATAATAGAAATCCTTTTCTTCCTTATTATCCTGAGCAATACTACGCCTCTGATGATAGATTAGCGTTTGAAAGAAGAATGAATGGTGAAGTTCCGAACCCTCCACAAATAGGAGGAGATTTAATAGGGTCCGCAATTATAAAAGCTTTGCTAGCCGAAGATCAAAGATATGAATCAGCTTCAGAGTTTTATAATACTCTTAATTATGCTTTAAATAATACTTCTGAAGAAATCTTAAATACGGTTATTAATCCTAATACTAGAAACGATTATTCGGAAACACTAATAACAGAATTAAATTCAAAATCTGATATATCACAATTTAATAAAAATTTAGCCAATACGACATTAGGAAAACCTATTGAAATTAATAATGAGGAGTTAACACCTTCTTTTAGAAATTTGGATAATAACCAATTTAGTTCTACAATTTATGATACTGTCATTGATGATAATTCTAAACTTGAAGTAAATAAAACTAAAGAAAAAGAAATTGCTAATCCAATTAATTATGATTTATTTGAAAGTATAGGTGAGACACAAGTTCAACCCAATTTACAAATTCAAAATAATCAAAGTTACGTTCAAGTGGGTTCAAATAATGATTATAATCAATCCTCTCAAGAGACAGTGAAAAAAACAACTGTAAAGCCAATTGACAACAATATTTTAAAAAAATTTATTTACTTTTTACCTTTTTTAATTGCTTTTATAGGTTTAGTGGCCTATTTTGTCGTTATCCCTAACATATATGGTCATGTTATTTCAATATTCGATTGGCTATTATCTAATCCGGAAAATATAATAACTTCAATTCGTAATCCAAGTTTTGTTTTTTCTAATGTAAATTTTATACTTGGAATAAGAATATTTTGGTATTTATGGCTAGCTTTTTTTATAGGTTCTTTATTCATGGTTGGAAAAGAATTACAAAAAAAGCCGGAACCTGATGTACATCATTCTATATTGATAAAAAAGCAACCCTATGCTCTCATTCAAACGTGCTCAAATAATTTAAAATCATCAGTTAAACATAGTGAGATCGAAGGAATTAAAAATTTAAATTATCAAATGAAAAAACTAGAAGAAAGACTTCAAAACGAAAGTGATTTTGGGATAGGGGGAGTTGATGTTATTAATATTGAAAACCAAATAGCACTTATAATTAAAGACTTAAATAGTGCTATTGTTCCTAATAATCTAAATAATAATTTTCCAGTCGAAACTTACATTGAAAAAGTTAGAAATGTGAACTCATTATTAGATACTAGAACATTAATGAAAAGAAAATAATTAAATTTTTAAAAGATCTAAGTTCTTTTAAAAAGAAATTAAGTGTTCCTTATAAAGCAGGCATATATATTTGCCTTATGAGGGACACTCAATTTCGTTTTACGCTAATCTCAGAAAGTAACCTTTTCCAGATTGAGCCCAGACGGTAGTTCTGCTTTTTTCAGCATGCTCTTTTTCCTGCTTTGGTCGGATTTTTTAAGTTTGACCTCTTTTCTTTGTTCGACTCGTTATAGGACTTCGTATACTTCGGTAGTGACCGGAGTCATACCCGTTTGAGCGAAAGAAAAGATTAAGTCTTCGAGGTACTCAACCTAATTTTATTCACTTTCTAATTTTTTGGTTTGAAGTTATTACAATATAAATATAAAGAGTATTGAACGACAGGTTCAATAATCTTCTATCAATTCATAAGACGCCGCCGAAAGCAAAAATAGAAACATAGTTGCGCATTTCGACTTTGTCAATTCTATAATAACGGAGCAGCTTGCCTTATTCTTTTCGCTTTGATTGTTTCGTTTTAATTGCACAATCTCTTCCGTTATTTTTAAATTTTTTCAATAAAGTAAGGAGTCAATCATACTGACTTTTTGCTCTGAGATTATTATCGAGTTCTCTCAACGATTATATGCGACGTTCCGATTTTTGAGAAAAAATCTCGGTCTCAAGTTAGGCTCTCCCTTATGGAAATTAAGTTGCGTATTAGTTTCGTCCTTTTGGTCAAGCTGCCCGTCCGTCTTCGGCTGCCTGTTCGAGCTGGACCTGCATGTGAAGGTCGATTCCGGACAGGGCCGTTAAAAATAAGATCATGCGCCGGCTCTTAAAGCCGTAGGCTTCCAGGTTGTGGTCTTTTAAAAGACGCTTGT
>CANQOZ010000134.1 GCA_947625585.1 uncultured Eubacteriaceae bacterium | reverse complement strand
AAGCTACAGAAACTCAAGGATTTATTAATTGAAAGAATTATGTATGAATTAGATGATGTTTCTGTTAATTCTCCTGAGAATTCTATTCCTAGTTTAGTAAGTTTTTCTTTTAAGAATATAAAAGCGGAAGTTTTACTTCATATGTTAGAGAGTAAGGGATTCTTTATTTCATCCGGTTCAGCTTGTTCTAGTCATCATAAAGATAGTTATGTCCATAGAGCTTTAAATTATGAGAATAGTCGCTCAGATGGGACGATTCGAATCAGTATGAGTGAATTTAATACAGTTGATGAAATCAATGAGTTTGTTGATGCATTAAAGGCTTCAGTTAAAGATATCAGAAAGATAACGGGATTAAAATGAATGAAGTAATATTAGTCCGATATGGTGAAATTGCTTTAAAAGGACTTAATCGAAACTATTTTATAGACCTATTGGTTAAAAATATAAAAAGTGTTTTAGACGATTATGAAAATGTAAAAGTTAAGAAGTTTCAAGGTAGGATCATTGTTTATACAAATGGTTACGACATGAATGAACTCTTAGAGAAAGTCCAGAAAGTGTTTGGAATAGTCTCAATTTCACCAGCAGTCGTAATTGATAAAGATATCGATATTATAGAAGAAACAATTGCTCAAAGGGCCTTAGATAAAGACTTTAAAACTTTTAGAGTTTCGACAAAAAGAGCTGATAAGAAATTTCCAATGAATTCACAGGAATTCTCTGCTCATTTAGGTGGAATAGTTTTAAAAAACAAAGATGGGGTTAAAGTTGACTTACATAATCCAGATGTTGAATTTCAGGTGGAAATAAGAGAGGAAGTCTATATTTATGATGAAGTAATTCCTGGATTAGGAGGACTGCCAGTTGGGTGTTCTGGTAAAACGGGTTTACTGTTATCAGGCGGAATAGACTCACCAGTAGCTGGATATATGATGGCTAAACGTGGTTTAGAACCGGTTGCTATCTATTACCATGCTTTCCCATATACGAGCGATAGAGCTAAAGAGAAAGTATTAAAGCTAGCTGAAATTATTGGTCAATATATCGGTAAATTTAAAATCTATGTTGTGCCATTTACAGATCTTCAACTTAAAATAATTGAACTTTGTCCTGAAAAACAGATTACAATCTTAATTCGACGATATATGGCAAGAATTGCTAATGAAATCGCTAAGAAGGAAGGGTTAGGATCTCTAACAACAGGTGAGAGTTTAGGACAAGTTGCAAGCCAAACTCAGGAGAGCTTATTTGTAACCGGTGAAGCTGCCAAACTGCCAATCTTTAGACCGTTAATCGGGTTAGATAAACTGGAAATAATCGAAATGGCTCAACAAATTGGAACATATGAAACATCGATTTTACCTTATGAAGATTGTTGTACTATTTTTGTTCCAAAACATCCTGAAACAAAACCTAAATTAGATAAAATAAAAGAATCAGAAGAATTATTAAAAGATATTGCTCCTGATTTAATTAAAGAAGCAGTAGAAAATTCAGAAATTTATTACAGTTAAGAGGACTCGGAGGAGTCCTTTTTTCGTTATAATTTTAAACTTAATGAAACGAATAATTTTAGTTATCCTAATTCTATTTTTATTAACCGGATGTAATAGGGATTCAACATTAACTAAGACGAACTTAGCTTTAGACACGGTTGTTACCGTTACTCTCTATGATGGAACTTCAGAGAATTTAGATGAAGCTTTTAATATTATAAATAAATATGATAATGAACTTGATTCTTACAGTGATTCAAGTACCTTAAGTAAAATCGGACAAGAACCAACTGAATTAGAACCAGAGATTTATGATCTAATTAATGAAAATGTAAGATTCTACCAGTTAACAGGTGGTCTATTTAATCCAACATTAGGATCCTTAATTAAATTATGGAATATCAACGAACCGGAAGTAAAAGAGCCACCATCACAGGAGAGTATTAATCAGGCCTTAGAACATATTGATACAACCAACTTAACTTTAGATGAAAAAAATAAGACGGTATCAATAGCCGATACTGAGGAACAATTAAATCTTGGAGCAAGTGCTAAAGGGTTTATCGCTGAACAATTAAAAACATATCTTGAAAATGCAGGAGTTCATAATGCACTTATTAACTTAGGTGGTAATGTTTTACTCATTGGGGATAAGAATGGTGAAAATTATAATATAGGAATTGATAATCCAGATGGTGGTGAAGAAGAGGTTCTTGGAACAATTAGCTTGGGGAATAAAAGTATTGTTACTTCAGGTAATTATCAGCGTTACTTTACTGATAATGAAGGAAACGTCTACCATCATATTTTAGATCCAACGACTGGTTATCCAGCTAATAATGACTTAAAAGAAGTCGTTGTTATAACAGAAAACTCTCTTGAAGCTGATATTTTATCAACCTCCCTGTTTTTAATGGGTAAAGATAAAGCGATTGAATTTGTTAATAAAAATTTTAGTAATATAGATATAATTTTGGTAACAAAAGATGATAATATCTATATTTCGAAAACATTGGAAAATCAGTTTAAGTTAAATCCGAACTTAAAAGATAAATACACATTAAGATTCATTTAATATTGAGAGAGAAATGAACGAATTAGATCCAAATAATATTCCAAAGCACATCGCATTTATAATGGATGGAAACGGCAGGTGGGCTAAGAAGAGGCATCTTCCAAGAAAATTTGGACATAAGGCTGGAATGGATGCTCTTCACAGGATAGTCGAAGCTGCTGATGATTTGGATGTTGATATAATTACAGTTTATGCATTTTCAACTGAGAATTGGAAGCGGGCTGAGGATGAAGTCGACTTTTTAATGAACTTAGCTGTTGAATACTTTATTAAAGAGCTTGATGAACTTGTCGAAAAAAATGTCAAAGTTAAGATGTTTGGAGAGCGAGACCGTCTACCAGAGAAGGTACAGCAAGCAGCAAAAACAATGGAGGAGAAGACTCAGAACAATACCGGATTACAACTCAATGTTTGCTTGAATTACGGTGGTAGAGATGAAGTTACAAGAGCAGTTAAGAATATAATAAAAGATGGAATTCCAGTTGAAGATATAACGGAAGAGACTATTTCGGATTATCTATATACAAGTGGTCTACCGGATCCGGATTTACTTGTCAGGACAGGTGGAGAGCAGCGTTTAAGTAATTTTATGCTCTGGCAAAATTCTTATGCCGAGTTTATTTTTACTGATACATGGTGGCCAGATTGTGATAAAGCTTTCCTGGTTGATATGATTAAAGAATATCAGGGTAGGCAGAGAAGGTTTGGTAACGTGAATGAAGATTAGAATTTTAACAGCTTTAATTGGCTTACCAATACTTATTTTAATTGTTTGGTTAAATGGTTGGTATTTATTTGCAGCAGTTTGTTTATTAAACTGCTTAGCACTTTATGAATATCTCCAGGAGATCAATAAAGAGAATAATGTTAGCTACATTTTTCTATTATTATTGTCGCTCTACATTATATTTTTAATGAAGTTTAACTTTTACTCTATACCATTTTGTCTAGCTTCCTGTGTTATAGCATTGTTTGCTTTAGAAATTGTTAGTATTGAACCAAGCTTTAGTCGGGTAGTCTATTCACTCTTTTACTTGTTATACTTCCCATTTATGTTTGGTTTTATTGTCATGTTCGATAATGCTATTGGCGGGTTATTTAGTATTTGGATTATCTTCTTAGCTGGATTTGCAACCGATACCTTTGC
>CANQOZ010000133.1 GCA_947625585.1 uncultured Eubacteriaceae bacterium | reverse complement strand
TTTCTAATTCCCGAAAAATCTCCGTATTTAAAAGAGATATAGAGAAATCCATAAGTTTTTAACGCTCTGACAACTTTACTTAAAACAGATTTAAGTTCTATTATGTTTAAGTGAAGCAGTGAAGCACAGGCCCAGATTCCATCATAAGTATTAATAAAACTTAGCTCATCAAACTTCATCTTTTTTACAGGAATTCCAGCAACTTGGCTTGCTATTTTACAAATCTCAGATGATCCATCAACACTATCTACGATCATTCCATGGTTAATAAAGTAAACACTGTCCCTACCACTTCCACAACCAAGATCTAATAATTTACTACCTGAAGTAAAATAAGATAAAAACTTATCTTGAACGTTTGAGAAATCAAGATTATAAGTGCGCTTAACAAAAGCTTTAGCATTCTTATTATAATAATCAAGAGTTTTATCCATTTTTGTTCACTCAAATTATTATTCTTTAATATTGCCAACGTTTGTGAATTACTTAATTATAACCTAGCAATGAATTGGATTAAAATTTTTCAGTTACTCGCCTTCGAAATGTTAACGTTTACACTCATAACGTTTTCCATATTATGCGACGGTTTCATTTAAATCCAAAATTTGGATATATTTAAACCCGGAACTATTAAGCTCCGGGTGTTATATTCTTTAGAAATGTGCAACATTTAACTTAATTCCAGGTCCCATTGTGCTAGTTAATGTAGCACTTCTGAAATACTGTCCTTTTGCTGCAGCTGGCTTTGCTCTCTTGATCGTATCAATAACAGCATCAACATTTTCCTTAAGCTTATTGTTATCAAATGAAGCCTTTCCAACGTTCATATGGATAATGTTTGTTTTGTCTAATCTATATTCAACTTTACCAGCTTTTGATTCTTTAACAGCTTGTCCAATGTTTGGAGTAACTGTACCAGCTTTTGGGTTTGGCATTAAACCTCTTGGTCCTAAGATTCTACCTAAACGACCAACTTTACCCATCATATTTGGTGCAGTAATTAAAACATCAAAATCAAGCCAGTTTTCGTTCTGTATTTTATTAATAATGTCATCTTCGCCAACAAAATCAGCGCCAGCTTCTTCAGCTTCTCTGATTTGGTCTGGATTTCCAATGACTGCAACCTTGACTTCTTTACCAGTTCCATTTGGGAGAACCATTGCTCCACGAACTTGCTGGTCAGCGTGTCTTGAGTCAACCCCTAGCTTTAAGTGAAGTTCAATACTTTCATCAAACTTGGCAGTAGCATTTTCTTTAACTTTTTCAACTGCTTCTTCAATTTCATAAGTATCAGCTGGGTTGTAATTTTCTATAGTTTTGTTGTATCTTTTACCGTGTTTCATTAATTCCTCCTGTGGTCCATTCGAGAGATCTCTCTCCCACAATGAAAGTTACTTATTTAACTGTGATTCCCATTGAACGGGCTGTACCCTTAATCATACTCATAGCAGATTCAATATCACTAGCATTTAAGTCAGGCATCTTCTGTTCAGCAATTTCTCTTACCTGATCTTCAGTAACTTCGGCTACTTTAGTCTTATTTGGTTCTCCTGAAGCTTTATCAATACCAGCTGCTTTCTTTAAGAGAACACTTGCTGGTGGTGTCTTTGTTATAAATGAGAATGAATGGTCTTGATATACCGTAATAACAACTGGAATGATTAATCCAGCATCTTGAGCGGTTTTTGCATTGAATTCTTTGCAGAATCCCATGATGTTAACACCATGTTGACCTAGCGCTGGTCCAATTGGTGGTGCAGGACTTGCTTTTCCTGCTGGGATTTGCAATTTTATTAGTCCTATAACCTTTTTGGCCATAAGATCCTCCTTATGGTTTAATCTTTTTTATTTGGTCAAAATCTAATTCCGTTGGGGTTGGCCTGCCAAACATTGACAGGTTTACACGAACCTTTGCCTGTCCGGTCATGATCTCGTCGATAAAACCAGAGAAACCTTCTAGTGGTCCTTCAGTTACAGTAATTTCATCACCGACTCTGAATTCAGGAATTACTTCCGGTTCCTTGGTCAGTCCCATCCTGACAAGTTCCTTATCCTTCAACGGAATCGGTTTGGCTTCTGGACCGACAAAACCGGTGATACCACGGGTATTACGGATCAGGTACCAGACTTCATCCGACAGGTACATATTAACAAGTACGTATCCTGGAAATAGCTTTTTTTCAGAAACGACAGTTTTACCATCCTTCTTTTCTACAACTTCCCGCATCGGGATTCTGATTTCCAGAATTGCATCACTCATGTCCCTGTTGTTTACAGCAGCTTCAATTGCTTCCTTAACTTTATTTTCATAACCGCTGTAAGTGTGGAGTACATACCATTGTGGTTTGTCTGTTGGTTCGATATTCATCTTACAATCCTAAAATAAATGCAGCTAAGGCACCTAAACCAGAATCAACTACCCAGGTTAATCCAGTAAATACAGTGACAATAGCAAATACTGAGCCTGTTGCTTTATTGAGCTGAGCAGCATCTAACCATTGAGTTCTCTTTAATTCGCCCCAGGTAGATTTAACATAGTCAACACAACGAGTAAAGAAGCCTGGATTTTCCTTCTTTTCAACTTCCTTTTTACGGGCTTCAACAACTTTAGCTTTGACTTTTTCCTGCTCTTGTTTTTCAGCTTCCTGCTTAGCAGCAAGTTCCTCTTTGTCAGCTATAAAATTTTCTTGTATTTCCCTTTGTCTTCTGGCTTGCCTTTTTTTCTTATTTTTTCCTTTAGCAATATTTCTTTTAGCCATAATTAATTATCTTGTTTCCCTGTGTAATGTATGCTTTTTACAAAACTTACAGTATTTTTTCAGTTCTAAACGATCTGGAGTATTTTTTTTATTTTTTACTGTATGGTAATTCCTTTGTTTGCATTCAGTACAGGCGAGAATAACTTTATTTCTCAAAGTAAAACCTCCAAATACAAAAATTTTTAACATTAAAAAAAGGCCTAAGCCCTTTTAACTCGTAAATTATAATATAATTTTTGATTTTTAACAATTAAGAAATTGGTTCAAACACTACTAATATAGCACTTTTTATGTCTGTAAACGTTGTAAACTGTTCGATTTAAAATTTTAGTTAGCTACAAATTATCCGAGAACGAGGTAATTTCAATCTCTTTTAATCCAGTTAAAATAAATATTTACTAGAGGTACATCTAATTAAAATAGGTAATAATTTTAAATAGGTACTTCGACAATTACAGAAAACTAATTTGAATTTATTTATTCTCCAATTTGTAATAATTCGATTGCCTTATCCCTAGCTTCTTTAGACGTTTGGCACATTCCTTCTTCTAATAAACTTCTGACTAAATTCTCTAATAATTTTTTTTGTTCATTTTCTTTACCAAATTCCATTCCTTCTTTAAAACCTTGATCAATACCTTGTTTTATACCTTGTTTTACTCCTTGATCAATAAATGCTTGTTTAAAACCATTCACTTTTTGCCTCTCTACTAATTTGAACTCAAATTATTTAAGTTTTCGATATTTTGTTTAGGGAAGCTGCAGTATTCCTAAATTCTACAGCAAAAATATTAAACCTATTCTTAGATTATTTATTCACTAATCTGTAATAATTCAATTGCCTTATCTCTAGCTTCTTTAGATGTATGGCAAACTCCATCTTTTAATAAACTTTGAGTTAAATTATTTATTAATTCTTTTTGTTTACTTTCTGTTCCTTCTTTAAAACCTTGATCAATTCCTTGATCAATACCTTGT
>CANQOZ010000132.1 GCA_947625585.1 uncultured Eubacteriaceae bacterium | reverse complement strand
TAATAAAGTCAGCTGGGAAACGTTCTTCAAAGATTTCCTTATTTTCAAAAGGATAGTGATATTGAGCAAACGGCATTGATCCAGAATCAAACCAACAGTCAATAACATCTTTTACTCTCGTCATCTGGCTTCCACATTTTTCACAAGTTAAGTGGACATCGTCTACGTACGGTCTGTGAAGTTCAATATTTTCATCAATATCTTCAACAGCTTCTCTAGCTAGTTCTTCTCTAGAACCAATAGATCTTGTTGCTCCACATTCTTCATTATCACAACGCCAGATATTTAACGGAGTTCCCCAATAACGTGAACGAGAGATTGCCCAGTCATTTAAGTTTTCTAGCCAGTTACCAAACCTCTTTTCACCGACAAAATCAGGATACCAGTTAACGCCATTATTGTTTTCAATTAACTTATCCTTGAGTTTGGTCATTTCAATATACCAGCTCGGTTTTGCATAGTAGAGGAGTGGTGTTTTACAACGCCAGCAGTGTGGATAATTATGAACGACCTTTTCCTTTTTAAAGAGCTTACCGTTATCTTTTAACCATTTAATAATTTCAACATCAAGACCATCTTCTAAGACAAAATGTCCCTTCCAAGGAGTAGCTGTATAATTACCGGCTTCATCTACTGGTTGTAATACTGGTAAATTGTACTTTCTACCAACTTGATAGTCGTCCTCACCAAAAGCAGGAGCAATATGAACAATACCAGTACCATCTTCGGTTGTAACATAGTCAGCTAAAGTTACGATATTAGCAGTTTTATTCGGAGGAATTGGTACAAAATCCATTAATCTTTCATATTCAATTCCTTCGAGTTCACTTCCCTTGAACTTTTCTAAAACTTCATAATCACTGCCAAGTTGTTTATCAGCTAATTCTTCAGCAATAATAAAAACATTTCCTCTACTCTTTACTTTTATGTAATCAGCATTTGGATTAACAGCAAGAGCAACGTTAGCAGCTAAGGTCCAAGGTGTTGTTGTCCATACTAAGAAATACTCATCTTTATCTTTAACTTTAAAAGCACAGATAACCGTATTTGTCTTATCCTCTTGATAACCTTGAGCAACTTCGTGAGATGCTAAACCAGTTCCGCAACGTGGACAATAAGGTAGGATCTTATGTCCTTCATATATTAGACCTTCTTTATAGAACTGATTTAAGAGCCACCAGACGGTTTCAATATAGTCATTGTCGAGAGTGATATATGGGTCGTCCATATCAATGAAATATCCCATACGTTTAGTCATATCTCTCCACAATTCTTCATATTTAAATACGGATTCCTTACACTTTTCATTAAATTCAGCAATACCGTATGCTTCAATTTCAGGTTTAGAAGAGATATTAAGTTCTTTTTCAACTTCGATTTCAACAGGAAGTCCATGAGTGTCCCATCCTGCTTTACGAATTACCTTATCTCCATTCATGACACGGTACTTATTAATCGTGTCTTTTAGAGTACGTGCTATAACGTGATGGATTCCTGGTCTACCATTTGCAGTTGGTGGACCTTCATAGAATACAAATTCCTCTCCACCTTCTCGATTATCAATTGTCTTTTTTAATAAATTATCTTCTTCCCATTTTTGGGCAATTTTTTTCTCAACCTCTTTTACAGGTTCTTCACTTAAACTTTTAAAGATTTCCAAAACTTTCTCCTTTCAATAAAAAAGCGTCCCATAGATTTTTAAAAACTAAAAACCTATGGGACGCTCTCTTATGAAAAAACGCGGTACCACCCATATTGTAAACTACCACTTAATTATAAAGGTAACGGATTTACCGAGAACAACTACTCTTAGTTCAATGTTCCAACTCCCGGATGATCTTTACTAATTTTACTCTAGCCACTTCCACCAACTGGCCTCGCTGTTTGAGTAAATTTAATCAGTAACGTTCCGTTCATCGTTTTTCAATCATAATATTATACTCGGATTAATTGAAATTTTCAATAAATGATGTTAAGATCATTGGTCAAATATCTGAGGTATCAATTATAGTTGATATTTTTACATCTTTTCAAGTAAACTTAAACTGAAATTATTAGAATTAATCACGATTAATTGAAGTAGAGAAATATTATGACTAAAAGAAATAAAATTATAATCATAGCAGGACTGATCGTTGTTTTATTAATAGTGGGGGGATTCTTTATTTATTCCTTTACCCGTGATGATGGTGAAGACGAACCAGTCGCATACACACCTGAAGGTGAAGTATCGCAGGAAATTGAAGATCCGGAAGTTGTTGATTCTGGTTCAACAAATCCAGAAGATGCTTCAAATTCAGATCAAACATCAACCGTAGATAATAGTGATTTATCTGCAACCTTACAGCCAACAAAAGATATGGAATCAGTTATCAATCAAAACAAGGGGAATTTAAATAATGAAGAAGTAATCAACAATGTGGCTCCTTCTTATCCAAGAAATCTAATTCCATTGTATAAAGCTGCAGAAGTAGCAGACTCTAATGACATTACTACGGATAACGGAAATCCTGGCTGGACTTGTCAATATGGTTCTGATGGTTATGTAGATGATATTGTTGGTTTTTACAAAAACCTACTATCTTCAACAAGTGGATATTCAGATGAAACCAATGCAGATACGACACAGATTGTAGGAACTGTCGACAACTGCTACGTACAGGTTACAGTTTCTCCAAACAATCCGGATAGAACTGGTATGAATACTCAGTCCGATGTTGATATTTTCATTGAAAGAAAAAGTTAATAATTAAGCTTTTCGAATAGAACTGCTTTTAAATTGAATATAATTATTAATCATTTAACGGTCTTCGGACCGCTTTTTTATTATAATTTTTACTATGGTAGATAAGAAGAAAAACCATTTAGCTTTTACCTATATCGGGGACTGTCCTGTTTATATTTCAAGAAAGAATGTTAAAAAGTATAACTTTCGAATATACTCCAATTGTGTCAAAATCAGTGTTCCAAAGAATAAAACGGATCAAGAAATATTAGAAGTTATTGATGTAACGAGAACAAGACTCATATCTAAAATACTAATGCAGCAACGTAAGGTAAAGAATAATAAGGATGACGAAATTCCGAATGTAATAACTTCAATATTATATTTGGGTAAAAAACGACCTGTAGTTTTTACTGATGTTGAAGAGCCTGAATATAAAGATGGTGAATTTCTTCTTCCAAAAGATTTAAGATATGAAGATTACTATACTGTTGAAGAACAAATAGATAATTTATTGAGAAAACTTTTAAGAAATATAATTAAAGTAGAACTCGATAAATGGGAGGAAAAGACAGGACTTAAATGTAAAAGCTTTTCAGTCAGAAAAATGAGAACACTTTGGGGAAGTGTAACTTTATCCAAAGCTACCATGAGGTTTAACTTTTACTTAATTGCCATGCCATATGATTCAATAAGTTCAGTAGTTATCCACGAGTTAACTCATTTGAAAATAAAAGATCATGGCAAAGATTATTATAAGTTACTGCATTCCTACATGCCTGATTATGACGAAGCTGATAAGATTTTAAAAGAAACAAGTGTCCCTTTACAATATATTTTTTAATCATTTCAAAAATTGGTTTTGAATAAGTGATAGAGGGTAATAAATTTTTAACAAACTTTAAGCGAGATAAAGATGCCAAATAATATACAAATACCAAACTCAAATATGACCTCAAATGGAACGCAAGGACAATCACCACCGAAGAGTTCTCCTCTAAGAACTTTTATA
>CANQOZ010000131.1 GCA_947625585.1 uncultured Eubacteriaceae bacterium | reverse complement strand
TGGAGATAAAGAGATTCGAACTCTCGACCTCTCGGATGCGAACCGAACGCTCTCCCAGCTGAGCTATATCCCCACAGTAAAATACTAAAATCTTTATATGTATAATCAATTATAAGATAGTATTATAACATTTTCAAGCTAATAGATTTCTACAAAGGTACCATATAATTTAGCGACAATATTCGGCATTTCATTCTCAATCAATAAAAATTGATCAATTATAAATTATTATAATTAGTTAGAACTATAACTAAATATTGGGAAATAACTAGAAAGTAGTTTAGATAATCAAATAAAGATTTGATTAATTCCTATAAAATAAAGCACTAAGTTTTCTGTTATTAAAAGATCTCGAATACTTTTAATTTTAATAATGAAGAAGAGATTAAAAAATTAAAACTGTAATAACGCTTACACTTCGAGAACTTAAACTAACTAAAGAGGTTTCAAATGATTCTAGAAAAATTCAGATATTTTGCGGAGGAAATATGGATAAGATAATAAAAAATTTAAAATGGATCATCGCATCTCAAATCATAGGATTAGTAATAATGTTTATAACTTATTTTGTTCCTCATGAAGGTAATGAGGGAATGATTACCACATTATTTGTCTTTGAAGCTGCTCTTGTTTTTGGTTATTGGTTAGAATTATTTATAAATGTTTATAGAAAATTAAAAAACAACGATTTAGATGAATCATAAATTTCGGAAAAATAACAGCCGCTAAAAAGCGGCTATTTTTATTAAGATCTTATTTTATTATTTTTTCCAATTCTCTGATCATATCCTGAAGAATTTGGATAGTAGCTTCTGAATCAGTAAACATGGAACCAAATAATTTGTTAAGATTCTCTTCAAAATTTTCTGGAAGAACTTTCGCTTGTTGAAGAGCATATTGAACCATCCGCTTCTCACCAGGATGCGTTAGTTTATTCAACGCAAAAATTATGTCAAAATAGGATTCCAAAAAAGCAGCTACTCGATGGTTAACCGAAACAAAATCTTTACGGTCTAGAGCTTTTTCTATTTGAGAATCATATGATGGTAGATTTCCCGTAAGTAATTTCATATTTTTTTGGATTATATTATCTCTTAATTTTTCAGGATAAGGAAGCCGGTACTTATCTTGTAATTTTTTAAATCTTCCGTTTTCATCGTATAAGATTTTACTGTTTAATAAACCATGCCAGAAACAAGTAGTATATCCATTATGAGCAATATGATCATTGACAACGTAATGAAGATCCTTATTAAGATCATCAATATTCCTATACAAAATATCAATATCTATACCGTCTTTTAAAGTACCATCGTCCTCTAATTCCCAAAAGGAATTACCAATTTCCATATACTGACAATATTGTTCAAGAAGTTGTCTTCTAATACTTTTATCAGGAACACTCGAACAATAAACAAACAAATCATAATCTGATTTCTCATCGAAATTATTACCAGCTCTAGAACCACCTAAAGCAATTGCTTCAACTTCCGGTAATTTAGCAAATTCATTCCATAAAGATTCAAAATACATAATCACCTCAACATAGTTCAATTTTCCAATTATT
Organism: uncultured Eubacteriaceae bacterium; assembly: GCA_947625585.1. Lineage (GTDB taxonomy): Bacteria > Bacillota > Clostridia > Eubacteriales > Eubacteriaceae > CANRHG01. Next base: position 2,174 of record CANQOZ010000131.1, on the reverse strand, counting down.
CATTAAATAGAGCTATAGTTCAAAAAAAAAGCTTAAGTTTGATTTTTCAACCATTAGTGGCTCTTACGTTTGTTTGGTTATTTTTGAAAGATCATTAAAAATAAATGTTACTATTAATACGCAGAAACATTCGATTCTGTTTATAACAATTCTAAAATTAAGATTCTCCGAAATCAAAAAATAAATAACGATTTTGGAGTCCAAATAATGCACTATAGTAAGTGAATTAAAGTTAAGAACTATAATAGTTTAATTATGAATCATTTAAATATTACTGATCACTCAAATTTTCAGAATGATTCATAATTCATATGAAAACACGATTTGTTATATATTAAAAATTTTATAAAGTAATTTAAATTATGAAAACATTAATAAAAAGAGATGATTTATTCCCAGCAGAGACAGAAGAGCAAAGAGAAGAATATTTAAAAGAAATTAGACGATGTGAATTTAACTTAAGTGCAATTAAGAGAACTTTTTGGGAACAAACTGCTTCTTTAATAGGTTCAACAGGAGGAAGTTATACTGGTTTTACACGATCCTTTTTATGTGAAGAAAAAAATAGTTGGTTTGGTGTTCAATTAGGTGAAAATGGTTTAGAAACGTTTTATGTTCCTTATTCTCCATTTCAAGAATATTTTCCATCTAATTCACCTTTGTATTCAGTTTCAGCAGACGAATACTTAGAAGCATTAAAACTTACTCAGGAAAAAATTATAAAAGATATTAAAGAACTTATACCTTCTGTAAAACTTAGTAATGAAGAATTAAAAATGTTTGATTATTTATTTGAATTGGTTCGCCAATTTCCAATGATCGCTTCGATTTCAATTGAAAGAGATTTTGAATTGGAATATTGGGATGGAGATGATTACTATAAATTTTTTACTCCATGTTTTTATGTCAATGGAGAAGAATCACATTGTAAAATTAGAATGAGAGAAAGCGGAATTGTTTATGAAGAAAGTGATAATATCGACGATAAAGAACTTACTCCAAGAGACATAAGAATTCTCATACATAATCTTCACTCTCATTATTTTAATGATTTTTGGAACTAATAGAAGTTTTAATAGTTTTAACTTCGGTTAAAGTTCATATTTCAATTTATTTATTTGGAATTTAGAAAATAATTAAAGGTGATTTTTTGAAAATAGTTACATTAATGGCCAGTCCAAACCTGGACGGCTCGACTAATATCCTAGCTGATAGTTTTATTAAAGGTGCTGCTGAAGCCGGTCATGAAGTTTTAAAAATTAATGTTGATGATTTAAACATCAATCCGTGTACTGGCTGTCTCGTTTGTGGTTACGAAGGTCCATGCTCACAACATGACGATAATGAGACGTTAAAAAAAGAAATTTTGGATTCAGATATGATCGTTTTTGCTACACCTCTTTATTATTATGGAATGACTGCTCAGTTAAAAACTATTATCGATCGCTTTTGCAGTTACAACAGTAGTTTAAATAGAAAACATCTTAAATCAGCATTGTTAACCGTAGCTTGGAATGCGGATGATTGGACCTTTGATGCTCTTGAAGCTCATTATAAAACTTTAGTACGCTATATTAACTTAGATGATCAAGGAATGATTCTTGGTTATGGTTGTGGAACTCCTGGAATGACAAGTAGAAGTAAATATCCGCAACAAGCATATGAACTAGGAAGAAGCTTATAACACAGTTAAATGATTCTAAAAACCAATCGCTTAAAAACTAAAAATTATTGCACTTTCTATTAAAGATAAGGGAACCAAATAAATAGAGGAAAACTTTAATTTAGGATTTTAAATGGATTAAACAGTTAATAATTGTATTAACTGAAGATGAAGAATCGTATTAGTAGATTTTTCTGCGATACTCAGAAGTCACAATTAATTCTGCTATTTTAATGGGAAACTTAGCAAAAATCTACCTTGATTGAATTAAATTGGAAATGAATAGAAGTAAAGAAATTATAAAAGTAAGCATAATTGGGATTATAGTTAACCTGATCTTGGTAGCTTTTAAAATAACAATTGGAGTTATTAGTAATTCCATCGCCTTTATTTTAGACGGAGTCAATAACTTAACTGATGCCTTTTCATCTATTGTCACAATTTTAGGTACGAAACTTGCAAATAGAAAACCAGACAAAAAACATCCATATGGATATGGTCAAGTTGAATT
>CANQOZ010000130.1 GCA_947625585.1 uncultured Eubacteriaceae bacterium | reverse complement strand
GAGTAATAATCCAATATCAGCTAATCCACTATCTAATCTTTTCAGGACGGAGTTAGCATTTCCGCTGTAGATATGAAGTTTAACATCAGGATTTTTCTGTTGAAATTCTTTAAAAATTTCTAGAATGGTCTCCATTACAGCAGTTTCACCACAAGCTATATTTATATCTCCACTTAAAATTTGATTATTTGAACTAAACGTATTTTCAACATTATTGATCAAATTGAGAATGTCATTAGCCTTACTTTGAAGATAAGTACCTTCCTCAGTTAAGGTTAGACCTCTTTTACTTCGGTTATACAACTTACAGCCAAGCTGTTCTTCTAATTCCATCATTTGTTTTGACAAAGTTGGCTGGGTAACGTGGAGTGACTGGGCAGCTTTGGTAATATTTTTCTCTCTAGCAACAGCTTGAAAATAATACAACAATCGAGTTTCAATCATTTTTTCCTCTTTATTATTCAAACAAGGAATAATAATCCATTCATAATAACTATTTGTAATTATAAATCAACTATAACTATAATAAAACCAACTAAAAGTACTTTGGTTGAATTTTATAAAGTAGATAACTAATTTGAATTAATACTGGAGGTTCTAATGGATGCAAAAATGTTAGATGGAAAAGTAGCGATTATTTCTGGTGCAAGTTATGGAATGGGTGAAACGATGGCTGAACTTTTTGCAAAAGAAGGTGCAAAAGTTGTTATGACAGCCAGAGGCAAAGAAAAATTAGATGAAGCTGTAGATAAGTTAAAAGAGCAAGGATTGGATGTTATTGGTGTTGTTGCTGATAATAAGAATCTTGACGATGTTAAAAATGTTTTTAAAGTAGCTCTAGATACCTATGGTGACGTTGATATCGTAATAAATAATGCTGCAATAGGTGAGCAAAAAATGATTGATGAAACAGATGACGATTGGTTAGAACACGTTTATCAAACAAACGTTTTTGGACCATTCCGTTTTATTCGTGAAGCTTTAAAGATTTTTCTCCCTAAAAATGAAGGATGTATTATAAACATCTCTTCTGTTAACGGAGAACGTCCATTCTGTGGAGCTTCCTATACATCGTCTAAAGGAGCAATTAATACATTAACTAAAAATGTTGCAATGCGTTTAATTGATACAGATATTAGAATTAACGCTGTTGCTCCTGGTGCTACTGTAACTCCAGCACACTTAGCCAATAAAGCTGGGGAACAGCCAGGTGGTGCTAAAATGCTAGAGTACAGTAAAAATTTCGTTTATTTCCCTGGTCCGGAATGTGATCCTATTGATCAAGCTAATGCTTGTTTATTCTTAGCATCCGATATGGGAAAACATGTTAAAGGTCAGGTTCTACAAGTTTGTAATGGTGCTTTTTTATAAAATAAATTATGAGGTAATTAATGCTTTTTTACTTTACCGCAACTGGAAATAGCTTATATGCAGCAAAACAATTAGATGATGAATTAATAAGCATCCCACAGGAACTAAATAAAACAAATAGACACTATAAAGCAGATAAGATTGGAATAGTTTGTCCACTTTATGAATTCGAAGTGCCTGGAGTTGTTAAGAAGTTCATAGAGGAATCAGAATTTGATACTGACTACTTCTATCTAATTATTACTTATGGAAAACATCATGGCAGTGTAGCTGCACGCACTCAGGAGTTTTTAAAACAGCTTGGAAAAGAAGCTGATTACATTAATACTTTAATCATGGTTGATAATGCGCTTATTGTTTTTGATATGGAAAAACAAAAGCGAACTGAATCTGAAAAGAGAATTGATGAACATCTAAAACAAATTAAAGCTGATATTGATTCAAAAAAGCATTATATCCAGGAAGCTACAGAAGAAGAGACAGCTTTTCGTGATGGTTATGTTAAATCAATTGAAGAAAATGGACCTGCCTATACGTTCCCACTATATAAAGTAGAAGAAACTTGTTCAGGATGTGGAACTTGTACCAAAGTTTGTCCAATGGGATGTATTACAATTGAAGATGGTAAAGTTACTTATGATTATACAAATTGTGTGAATTGTATGGCATGCATTCAAGCTTGTCCGTCAAAAGCTATTCAATTTGCCACCATACAAGAACCAAATCCTAATGAAAGATATCGGAATTCGAATATTTCACTCAAAGAAATAATAGAAGCGAATCAACAAAAATTATTTTAATATTTTTCCAGTAAACCTATTACGTTAATAATTCAATTCATTTTAAATAGCAAACTAGAGAAGAGCTCCACACTGTGGAGCTTTTCTCATCTTTTTCTAAATACTGTAAAACAATCAAATTTAATTAAAATATTAAAAAAATAAAGATTCACTTAACGTTTTGGTATATATAATTATAATAGTTCTCTTAATTGATATTAATTTTAGATTTTCAATTAAAGTTGGAAGTTACGTTTATACTTTAGTTTAGAATTTAAACAATTTTTGGTGTTATTTTATTTTTATCTGTGATTTTTTAAAACTTCTGGATAAAATATATCATCTAAATATAAAAAACTTCTAGTGAATTCTAGAAACTATTAAAAGTAGGAATGAATAAATGAAAACTATTAAAACTTTATATCACAAATATCCAATTACAGGTACTTTTATAGTTATATTTAGTATTTTGGGAATAATGTATTCTTTGAGGCATAATTTCTCTCTTAACTCCCTCAACAGTAATCTTTTAATTGAAGCGTTTGGTGCTATTGTTGTTTTAGCTATTATTGCTTGGATTACAGGCGTTGATGAGATTAAATTTTCAACTGTTGGCTTTAGATATACGTTTAAAGTGACCTGGTTTATCATTGTATATGGTCTTATTTTGGCAGGCATAGGTTTCGGTGTAAAAATTCATCAGGGGGCCCATATACATCATCCGATTATTATTACACTCGAATGTATTATTTTTGCCCTATGCATTGGCTTATTTGAAGAAGGTCTTTATCGAGGAATCTTTTTGAGTTCACTTTTGTCAAAATTTGGTGGTACAAGAAAGGGACTCGTGTTTTCTTTAATTATGGGAGCTCTTCTGTTTGGTTTTATCCATGTTTATTCTGATCTTTTTGGCTTTATTACTGATCCATCAACCTTTTCAATGGAAGCTTTAAACCATATGATCGGGAAAACTATTTCAACAGGAGTTTTCGGCTTTGTTTTATCAATAGCACATATTCGAACTCATAATTTATGGGGAATCTCATTAGTTCATGGTGTTAATGATTTAGGTGGTTTTTTAATCTTCTACCTATTTGATCCTAACCAATCAATCGAAGCTATTGAAGGTTATGTTACTACTGATAGCTTAGGAAGTTTTTCTATTTATGGATTTATTGGTGAAACAATTATAATGATTCCTCTTGTAATCTATTGTTTTAGACAGATAAAAGAGATTCAATTACCTCAATACGGTATGTTTAAGGAAAAATGGTCTCCTATCTCTGTAGTTAAAAGAAAGACATATTATTAATTCAATTGTAAACTTCGATAAGATCACTATTTAGGCGATTCTTCTTTAAAAACTTATTTGCAGATTAATAATTAAAACTAATTCTAACTTGATTTAAAATGAAAGCTCTCATTACAATCAGAGAGCTTTGAGTTATTTATTACAAAATTAATTTTTCTTATTTTTTATATTTAACCTATTTCTTACTACTTCAGTAACAGAAGTAACTTTATCAGATGGTGGATTGAAACCACTAATCAATAGGTAAGAGATGAAAATAGTAACATGTTGAACTATTTATT
>CANQOZ010000129.1 GCA_947625585.1 uncultured Eubacteriaceae bacterium | reverse complement strand
CAACCCAAAGACAAGACGATTTGAAAAAAGAAAGAGACACAAATTTTAACCGAATTTTTAAATTTTAAATCTCTTTCTAGTTGTATTAGCTTCTTTTATCATTATAGCTGTTAATGCTTTGGTTAATCTGGAAAAAAGTAATAATTGAATTATAAATAATTATCATAAAACTTTAATTAATCAATATTCCTTACCACTAAGATATATCTAACTTACATTCAAATGTTGTAGAATATGGTAAAATTTAAGAGGGAGGAATCAACTTTGAACGATGTAATTAAAACAATTTTAGACCGTAGAAGTTGTAGAAAATTCATCAACAAGCCAATCCCTCAAGATGACTTGGATGAAATTATGAAAGCTGCTGTTGCAGCACCAACTGCAATGAATACTCAACGGTGGATCTTTACTGTTATAGATGATAGAAAGATCATTCAAAATTTAGCTAGCGCAATGGCAAAAGCTTTAGATAGACCAGGATATGATATGTATGATCCTCAAGTTTTAATCATTCCATCAACACCAGCAGAATTACCTTATGGAATTGATGATTGTGCTTGTGCTCTTGAAAATATTTTCTTGGCTGCTACATCTTTAGGAATTGATAGTTGTTGGATAAATCAAATGAGGTTATGCGTTGATGATCCTGAAATAAGAAAAATTCTTGATGAATTTAAAATTCCTCGTGATTATACAATCTATGGAATGGCTATTTTAGGCTATCCGCAAGAACAAGAATTTAAAGAAATAAAAAGAGTAGGAGTTGTAAATTTTATAAAATAAACTAATGGACGATAAAATAAAACAATTAAAAGATATTATTGATGAAAGTGAAAATATCGTTTTCTTTGGTGGAGCAGGTGTGTCTACGGCATCAGGCATTCCTGACTTTAGAAGCGCTGATGGCGTTTATAATCAAAAATTAAATAGAAATTTAAATCCTGAAGAACTCGTTTCCCATTCTTACTTCCAACATTATCCTGAAGATTTTTTTGATTTTTATAAAGAAAAATTAGTTTATCCAGATGCAGAACCAAATAATTGTCATCTTGGATTAGCTAAACTTGAAGAAGAAGGGAAATTAAAAGCGATTGTAACTCAAAATATCGACGGACTTCATCAAAAAGCTGGATCAAAAAATGTCTATGAACTTCATGGAAGTACTGAAAGAAACTACTGCACAAATTGTGGGAAAACTTTTGATGCTGATTATGTTCTCAATGCAGACGGAGTTCCAATTTGTGATGTTTGTGGCGGTGTTGTTCGACCAGATGTAGTCCTATATGAAGAAGCTTTGGACCCGAATGTTATTAACAGTGCTGTTAATGCTATTCAAAATGCAGATACACTTATTGTTGGTGGAACATCTTTAGTTGTTTATCCAGCAGCTGGTTTGATTGACTTCTTTAGAGGAAAAAATTTAGTTTTGATCAATAAAGGCGAAACTATTGCTGATAATAAAGCAGATCTGGTTATTAATGATGATATTGCTAAAGTTATTGGTGAAGCAACCGGTATTGAATAGTTTTAATCATTTTTTAAGTAGAAAGATTAGAATAATTTTGTAAGATTTTAATTGAATTATTCTCCTAATTTAGCTTGAAAATATTGTGTAAACTTATACATTTGTGGAAATTTCTTAATGTTTATGGTAAAATTATTAAGTTAATTAATACTTTAAGGTGAATTGAATGAAAAAATGTTTCATTAATTTAATTTTAATTTTTACTCTAATATTTACTCAGTTACCAGTTTCTGCAGCTACTGCCGACCAGGTGACACGGCAGGAAAATGAAATTAAAAGCATAATTAATGAAATTGCTGAACTTGATAATCAAACAAACACTATAGAAAGCCAAATCAATCAATTAAACCAAGATATAGAACGTACTTCAAAAGAGCTTGAACAGGCACAACAGGATCAGTTAAGGCTAAAAGAAGAATCGGGTGAAAGAATGAGAGCAGCCTATATGTATGGTACAAATGGTTACTCTGACTATTTATTTTCAACTAGTAACCCAACTGATTTCATTAGCTACTATGATATAACTAGGGATATTCTAACTGCAGACCAAGTTGTTTTAGAAGAGTTAGAAGCCAAAAAAAATGAAATCCAAAATTTACAAAATCAACAAGTGGCTCAAAGAGATCAATTGGTTAATTCAAAGGCCCAAGCTGATTCTTTAAGGAATGCTAAGCAAGAAACACTGAATGCTAATGAACAACTTCTACAAGTTCTACAAACTCAGTTAAATACTCAACAGATTATTGATAGAAATGCAACAGTTCCAAGAACTGAAGTTACAGATCAAATGCAGAATTCTGTAGCTGGAAGTAATAGCGTTCCGTCAATTATAACTGATCCATCTCAACAACCACAGCCAACTCCAGTAATTACCCAAGGTGAAACTCAAGGTCAAGAACTTGAACAACAAGTTGATACGGATGAGGCTTCAAGTGCTACACTTGCACCAAGATGGCTAAAACAAAAAACCGAAAGCCAAGATCAAGTGTTAGATTCAAGTAGTTATAGCGGATATAGTTCTGCTGCTGAAGGTGACAATCCATATATTTTGGAAATTCCAAATACAGAAGGTTCAACAACCCAAATACCAAGGTCTGAATTCCCATCAAGTTTTTACTGGCCACTCGATGCAAGTAAAGAAAACTCGTTTGCTATCACTAGTCTTATCGGACATAGGGAATCACCTGGAGGGATAGGTTCTTCTGACCATAAAGGAATTGATATCGGTGCAGATTATGGAACAGCAATTTTAGCTGCAGCATCCGGTACGGTTGAAGTTGCCAATGTTTATGGTGGATATGGTAACTGTGTCGTAATTAATCACGGAAATGGATTAAAAACAGTTTATGGTCATATGTCATCTATCGGAGTAAGTAATGGTCAACAAGTACAAGCCGGACAAATAATCGGTTTTGTAGGCTCAACAGGTTGGTCAACTGGCCCACACTTACATTTTGAAGTTAGATACAATAATGGAAGTGTTGATACAACCTTAAATGGTTTAAGCCTGTATGGAGCAGATGTTTTAAATCGACTTGTTTACTATTGTTAAATTTGAATTTATTGGATGTTATAGAAAACCATCTTTAAAAAACTAATAGGAGGTTGTAAGCCTCCTTTTTTATTACTACAATGAAAAGAAAAGTAATTATAGACACGGATCCTGGTATTGATGATGCATTAGCCTTAATGTTAGCACTAGCTTCAGACGAACTTGAAGTTTTAGGAGTTACTATTGCAGCGGGAAATGTTGAAAGAAATCAGTGTGCCCAGAATGCTTTAGATATTCTTCACTTAATGGGTAGAGATGATATTCCGGTTTTTTATGGAGCTCAAGGTCCGTTAAAAAGAAAACCTAATAACGCAAGAGAAACTCATGGTGATAATGGAATAGGAAATTATCAATTAGAAAAGTCTCCTAACGAAGCAAAAGAAGAGGCAACTAAATTTATAAAAGAAACATTAATTAATAATGAAGATGTTTCAATTATAGCACTTGGTCCATTAACTAATATTGCCAATTTAATAACAGAATATCCTGAAGCTGTCAAAAATTTAAAAGAATTAGTTTTAATGGGTGGAACTTTTAAGAGTCATGGAAATTGTTCACCAGTTGCTGAGTTTAATTTTTGGTTTGACCCAGATGCTGCAAAAATCGTATTTGATAAACTTAATAAACCAATAACCATGACAGGACTTGATGTTACCCGAAAGGTTCTTTTTA
>CANQOZ010000128.1 GCA_947625585.1 uncultured Eubacteriaceae bacterium | reverse complement strand
CACAAGTTGTAGGAGCTATTGCACTAATGTGTACTTGCATATCATTGCAACAAAATAAAAAAAGCAGAGTATTGATATTTCAGATTTTTGCAAATATATTTTACTTTTTACAATATTACTTTTTAGGAGCATTTGCGGGAGCTGCAACGTCAGCAATTGGCGGATTTAGAGTTTATATGTATTATCAATGACAACTTCTTTTCTGGTTTTAGAGTCCAGATAGTCAAACTCCTCTAACATTTCATCTGTTGAACGAAAGTAGAGTGGCGCACGATTCTTAATGCTTTTCTTAGACGAACTTTTAATAATATCTCTAAAAATATAATCGTGGGGATTGTTAAAGTGGGAGTCACCTGTTGCAATGACTAACTTCCCATTCTCCTTACCCAGTTGAATGATCTTCTTATTAATTCTCTCTAAGGCCGTCTTATTTAACTTCTGATTATTAAATGTTAAGTATTCGTAGTTACTAATCGGCTGAACTTCTAGAAAATCATAGAACTTAACGATTTCGTTTAAGACCTCATCCGGTGCATTATCAAGAAGCGCTTCATAGAGTTCTCCTTTTGAACAGGCCGATCCAATAATTAAGTTTTGCCTGCACTCTCTTAAAATTTCCTTTGGAACCCTTGGATAATTGTTAAAGTATAAAAGATGGGAGTCGGATATAAGTTTGTAGAGATCAAACATTCCCTGTTGGTTTTTAGCATAAATCGTGACATGGTTGGTGTGACCGTTCTTCTTCGCCATCATTTGCATGTCAATTAAGTTGTTTAAGTCCTGAACTGTCTTACAGCCTTTATCCTGGGCACGTTCAAAAAGTTTTAAGAGCACTTGAGCCGAAGCGATTGAGTCATAAATGGCTCTGTGGGCTCGTTCATTTTTGATCTTAAAAAAGGAACAGAGACGTCCCATATTGTAACGGGCAACTTCAGGGACCGTTGCTCTAGCTAAAGGTAGCGAGTCAATATAGGTTAAGTTAAACTCACGACCCTTTTCGTTTAGCCAGCGTTTTAGAAAACCAACATCAAAAGTCGCATTATGAGCAGCGATGATACTGTCGCCGATAAATTCAAGAAGCTTAGTAAACCCTTCGTCTTCACTAATGCCGGAGCGGACATCTTTATTGGTAATTCCAGTCAGTTCTGTAATCTTTGTCGGGATGTTCCTACCTGGATTGATGTAGGTCTGGTATTCGTCTACAATCTCCCCTTCTTTAACTCGAACAGCTGCTATTTCAATTACTTTATCATCATAGATAGAGGTACCGGTTGTTTCTAAGTCAAAGAATACAAATTCATCATCAAGATCCTGATTTTTAGAACCAATTGTAATCTGGGTACTGGTGTCGACCATGTAAGCTTCAACACCATAAATAATATTAAGGTTTTTCCCTTTACTGAGTCTTTGAAATTCTGGAAAAGCTTGGATAACGCCATGATCGGTTACCGCAATTGCTGGAAAACCAAAATTTTCAGCTAGATCGATGAGTTCGCCTACTTTACTGATTCCATCAAGTGTACTGTACTGAGAGTGGGTATGAAATTCAATACGTTTTTGCTCACTCTTATCCTCTCTGCGTTTTGGCTCTAAGAGTTCAATCGACCTTGGCTTTAGAACTTTATCATTTTGATATTCGTTATACTCGATATTCCCATAGACACGAATTCGGTTACCAGGTACTAAGTTGGCTAAGACTTTCCCTTTTAACTTCTCATTGTCTTCCTTAACATAAAGCTGAATATTTAAGCTTGTCATGTTATCTGTAATGTAGACATTATAGAAGTTTGAGTTTTCCGGGACTTTGAGCGAGAAAATATCACCTTCAACACAGATGTTTTTCTCAGACTTTTGATCATTAAAGTTTAAGTCGTTTAGGAGTGTCGGCTCAACTTTACTCCTACGTCCCATTACCATCTGACCCGGCTTTAAATTATAATTAACTTCCTCTTTAACTGCCTTTTTAGTAGGAATCGACTTCTTATACTCCTGAAGTTGCTCCTCTTTCCAAGTATCCAAGTCAAAATCGTTTTGAATGTAAACGTTTACACTCGAACCGTCTTTTTGGTTATCTTCGAATGGGAGCTCTTCTGTTTTGTCTAAGACTTCGTCTACTTCAAATGGTGGTTCCTCTATCTTACCCGTTGAATCTTCTAGATCAAACGGAGGTTCTTCCTCAACTTCCACTGGAGATTCTGGTTTAACAGCTGGGAATTGTAAAGAGATCTCATAATCGTTAAAGTCAGTAAAGAAAGCCTTTAAACCTTCTTGTGTTGAGCCTTCTTCGATTGATTCATTAAAAAAAATCTCTATTTCTTTCGAAATAGAGTGCTCTACTATTTTTTCGATCGTTAAATTATTCTGTGTTAAAAATTCTTGCAGACTCATAAATTCTCAATTTCTTCCATCAGGGAATCTATTATATCTTTTTCTTCAACTTTTTTAATAACTTCACCCTTTTTAAAAATTAAGCCAAAACCTTTTCCACCAGCTAAACCGATGTCAGCATCCTTAGCCTCTCCTGGACCATTTACAGGACATCCCATAACAGCTACAGTTAAGTCTTTGTTTACATTTTTTAAACGCTCGTTTACTTCATTCGCTATGGATATGAGATCAATGTTGGTCCGGCCACAAGTTGGACAGGAGATAATATTAACCCGATTCTGATTACTTAAGTCCAAACTTTCTAAAATTTGTCTAGCTACTTCTATTTCATCTTCAGGTTTACCGGTTAGAGAAACTCGGATTGTATCCCCGATTCCTTCACTTAAAAGACTTCCTATTCCAACAGCTGATTTAATAATAGCTGAATCACTAACGCCGGCTTCTGTAACACCTAAGTGGAGCGGATAGTTATTCGTTTGAGCAAACTTCCTGTTTACTTCAATCATCTCAGGAACACTCGAAGCCTTAAGTGAAAAAACAAGATCATTAAAGTTATTTTTTTCAAAAAAGTTTAAATACTTTAGAGCAGATTCAACGAGAGCATCTGTTTTATTACCTGTCTTTTGTAATAGTTCTTCTTCAACAGAGCCAGAGTTAACCCCAACTCGAATTGGAATACCATAATCTTTAGCAACCTCTAGAACTCGCTTCGTTTCTTCTAATCCACCAATATTACCAGGATTGATCCGAATCTTATCAGCTCCGTTTTTAATACTCTCTATTGCTAAATCTGGATTATAGTGGATATCAGCGACTAAGGGTATTGAAATCTCACTTTTTAAGTCTCCCAAAGCTTTTGCCGCTTTACTCGTTGGTACTGCTACCCTGACGATCTCACATCCACTCTCTTCTAACCTGTGGATTTGCTCTAAAGTCTTCTTAACATCTTCCGTTTTCGTGTTCGTCATCGACTGGATTAAAATAGGATTGTTACCTCCTATTATCCTGTCTCCGATTCGAACCTCTCTCGTATCTCTTCTATTCATCACATTATAAAACGTTGAATATCGTTATAGGCAATGAAAATTGCTAAGCTAATTATTAGAAAATAACTAATTCCAAAAATATATTCTTTTACTCGATTACTAATCGGTTTTCTTCTTAATTTCTCAATTGCAAGTATTAAAATCTGTCCGCCATCTAATGCAGGTACTGGAAGTAAGTTTATAATTCCTAGATTTACAGAAAGAAGTGCTGTAAACAGGAGTAGATAGATTAGTCCATAAGCATAGTATTCCTCTACTATTTGAACTACGCCTATTGGTCCGGCAAGATCTTTAACCCCAGCTTCACCTGAAAATAGCATCTTTAGACTTAAAATCA
>CANQOZ010000127.1 GCA_947625585.1 uncultured Eubacteriaceae bacterium | reverse complement strand
TGTAACAGTGGCACTTATTGCTGGATGATCTAAATAAGTTCTTTTTAAAGTATTCATTTTACCTTTCGCTTTCAAATAAAATAATTTTATGAGTTCGTAGTTTAAATAAGGTCTTATTTTACTTTATATCCATTTTTGATGAAGCATAATGATATTGGAGAAATAAGTATGATTATTGTTAAATTAGATCAGTAAAAAACACGAATTCCAGTTAATTACTGTTCTTCGTGTAAAAATCTTTATCTTAAGATGCTAATTTAAAAATGTCGTTAAAGATTATTTTTTTACATCTTCTCACAAACTTTGACAAATTTGTATTTAACTTAAAAAAATTTCCATCTTATTAATACTTAAAAGAATTAATTTTATTATTTCCCTCCATAGCTACCTCCTTAGTTCTATTGCAGGTAGGAAAGCTAACTGATTTTAGTAATTTGAAATAAATAACAATTTTAATCTCGCTAAAACTATGCCTTAAAGTTATAGATTGTTATGAAATATAAGTATTTTATTCCCTCTTTGAATAACACTATAATCAAAGAGAAGTGAATATCAAATTGAAATTATGGAGGAAGCAATGCTTAAAATACAAGTTGGAGATACAGTTTTTGAAGCTGAACTAGAAAATAATTCTTCCGCTAAAGCTCTTAAGGAAAAATTAGAAATAGAGCCACTACTTCTAAATATGAATGATTTTAGTAATTTTGAAAAGGTTGGAAACCTTCCTTGGAAATTACCTCAAAATAATAAACAAATTACAACTAAACCTGGAGATCTTATTTTATATCTAGGAAACCAGCTTGTAATTTATTACGATACAAATTCATGGAAATTTACTCCTGTTGGAAAAATTAAAAACGTCAACGTAGATAAACTTAGAGAAGTGCTCGGTAAAGATAAAGATAGTGTTACTGTAAAATTTTCAATTGATGAGGAAGCATAGATGAATATTCTTGTTTTAAATGGGAGTCCCCATCCTAATGGTCCTACTTCTGATATGGTTGAAGCTTTTAGTAAAGGTGCAACCGAAGCAGGTCATAATGTTGAAACGATTAATGTTTTTGAATTAAACATAGCAGAATGCGAAGGTTGTGAATTCTGTCATCGTGGTGGTCATAACCATTGTAAAATTAAAGATGACATGCAAGAGCTTTATCCAAAAATTCTTGGAGCGGATATGCTCGTATTTGCCTCTCCAATATATTATTTCTCCTTAACTGCTCCACTTCAAGCAGCTCTTCACAGAACATATAACTTTGGAATTCCGAGAAATATTCAAAAAACTGCATTAATTTTAAGCTCAGGTGCTTCTAATGTTTACGATGGTGCTATTTACCAATATAAAAATGGTGTAGTTGATTATTGGGGAGTTGAAGATGCTGGAATCTTTACAGCTCATGGAATTGAAAACAAATCGGATCAAAAGCGACAGGAGCTTTATGAATTTGGAAGAAGTATATAAAGGAGTAATAGATGAAAGACATAGTTATTACTGATGGAAATGTGGAAATTAAAGCTAAACTAAATGATACGGTTGCTGCTAAAGATTTTGAAACAAGGTTACCCTTTAAATGTTCAGGTTTTGATTCTGGAGTTGATTATTGTTGCAGTGCTAAAGAAGGAAAATTTGATCCAAATGAACAACAAGTCGGTTGGAAAAATGGAGATATTAGTTTAGGTGGTGGATGGTTCGCACTTTTATATGATGGAGAGGAAAACTCCGATTCATATAAGGATATGATGATTATTGGTCATATCAATGAAGATGATTTAGCACTTGTTAAAGAATTACCAAGACAAGTTGATTTTACTGTTATCGAAGCTGAATAAATAATTCTGGAAAATAAAAAAGGGCACTTATGTCCCTTTTTTGTTTTCAAATGTTTTACCTGTTAGAAGTTATAATTTCTGATATAAAGTAATCAAATTTTACTTACTTTCATAGAGTCTTATGATGGATCGTGCTGCCTCTCCTGGTGTTTTTCGGTTGTCCATCGCTTGCTTTTGGATATATCGATGGGCTTCATCTTCAGTCATACCGAGATGTTCCATCAAAAGGAGCTTTGCACGAAACTGGTCTTTTAATGTTTTTATATTATTCGAAAGCTTTTGGTTCTGTTTTAAAATCTGCTCTCTTTTATACTGGGAATTTAAAATGAAATTTATATTTCTGAGTAAACTCTGAGCATCAAGTGGACGTTCCATTAAAAGGACAGGCTCATGATAGACCCGATTCTCAATTTCACCTACATCCGATCGCTTAGCAATTAGAATAATATCAGTATCATTATTCTCAGTAATATCCAGTGCCAGTTCAACTCCTAATTCGTGTGATAATGGAGTGTTGATAATAGCTATATCATAGTCATTCTGATTAGCTTTTCGTCTGGCTTCTTGGGCGGAATTTGTAAAGTCTATATTGTTTAACCTGAGTGGCCTGAGAAGCTTAATAAAGATTCTAGCCTGGCTGTCATCTTTTGAAACAACTAATACATTCCGCATAATTCTACCTATATTATTTTGAAATACTTGTCGATTTCCCAGTCGTGAACGGTATTAATATAATTTTCCCATTCCAAGTTTTTATCGACTATAAATTCTTCAATTAACTCTTTTGGGATTATTTGTTTTATATCTTTACTTTCAGCTAATGCATTAACGGAATCAATAAGACTCCTTGGTAGGCTTACCTCAATATCCTTCGGATTTGTTTTATTTATCACTCCATTTAAGCCTGAACCTATTAATAATGCAAAGAGTAAGTAAGGATTTGCTGCAGCATCCGGTGTCCTAAAAATTAAATAAGTACTATTGTTTAAGTTCTTAGGTATCCGGATAATCGGATCCTTGCTTGTTGGATTCCACTGCAAATTTTTCTTATTAAAGCTTGATGCTAGTCTTTTATAAGAATTAACAATTGGATTAGCAAAAGCAGTAATTGCTGTAAATTCCTTTAAGATTCCACCGGAAAAGTACTCTGCTTCTTTTGAATAAGAGCCATCTTCACCTGTAAATACATTCTTATTATCTTGATAAGCAGTAATCATAATATGCATTCCGCTACCAGGATTATTATTTAATGGTTTTGGCATAAATGAAGCATGCATCCCGTTTTGCTGGGCAATTGTTTTAACAACAGATTTAAAAGTCTGAATATTATCAGCACAAGTAAGGGGATCTGCCATTCTAAAGTCGATTTGATGTTGTCCTGGACCTTCTTCATGATAGGAGTTTAAGATCGAAAACCCCATTTCTTCTAAAGTTAGAATGATTTCCCTTCTTGTATTCTCACCTTTATCAAGTGGTGCAATGTCATAAAACCCGGCTTCATCAACAGGAGTCCGACTTGGTTTATCATTATCACCATTTTCAAAGAGATAGAATTCAATTTTAGCACCGATTTCAAATTCAATACCAATTTTTTTAGCGTAATCTAAGATGTTAATCAATATTTGTCTGGAATCGGTATTCAATGGTGATTTATCAAGATTCGTTACATTACAGATCAGCCTGGCAACACTACCTTGTTGAGGTCTCCAGGGTAGGGTACTAAACGTTTTTAGATCTGGTTCTAAAAGGAGTTCAATATCGTCGTTTGTTTTATAACCATCAATAGGAACACTTTTAAATAATAAGCCGTCTTCTAAAGCACGTTGTAGATCATCAATAGACACAGAAATATTGTGGTTTACCCCATAAAGATCTGTAAAGAGGAACCGAATAAATCGAACATCGTTCTCTTCCACATAATCTAAAATATCAAAAATGTTTTCCATA
>CANQOZ010000126.1 GCA_947625585.1 uncultured Eubacteriaceae bacterium | reverse complement strand
AGACTTTTTAAGTTAACATCGTTTGGAAAAGAGCCAGGGGACGAAATAATTAACTGATTATTTTCTAATGCTATTCTAACTGGTTGAAGAATTGTATAATCTCTATGACTGAAGGCATTCACAATAGCTTCCCTAAAAGTTGCTTCAGAGAAGTTAGGTAGTGAAACTCTGGACATTCCTACAAGAATTTCGTCTTCTGATTTAAGAGATAAAAAATAATTTAATAAAATCTCGAATGTTTCAAGAAGAGGTTTACTAAATTCTTCGTTTATTTTTACCTGAGTTCCTTTGAGTTCCTGAAATCTGGTTTGAGCAGTAGGTAGATATTCTTTTAATTTTTCTTCTTTTCCTAAAAGTAACATTCCCGAAACAGTTGGTCTAAAAATCCCATTATCTTCTTTTATAAGTCCTAACGCCTGATCCAACTGGATATTATCTAAATCTAAAAGATTACTTTCTCCATTATTTAGTCTTATTAATCGTCTGAGTCTGTCACGTTCAGCTGGATTTAAATCATCTATTGTAGAACCCGGGATTATCTGAGCAGAATAATCAAGGTAGTTTAGATCGGAGAGTCTGGAATTAAATTCAAATGGATAAAATGGGACATTTTCCGGAGTACCATCTATTCTTAATCGACGCTTTAAATTTTTCCCCTGAGTGCTCGCAACAATTACTTTATTTTTAGGAACATTAATTCTAATTACGGAATACTCTTCTATTGAAATAATTTTAATATTAACAGAAACAGAGGGCATTGTCCGATTCATTATCAAGCTCTTAAGCTGAGTAATATCTTTATGTTTTTCACTGACTCCAGTAATTTTTCCATTATCTTTTAGGCCTAAATAGATTTCTCCACCTTCTGTATTAGTTAGTGCAACTACTTCATCAATTAAGTCAAAATCTGATAATTTCTCTGAATCCCTTATGAATTTAGTTTTTAAATTCTCTCTTTCTGGAATAATAATCATATTCTAATTATAATTTAATCGTTACGCGTAACGAAAAAATAAATTATTCGTTACGCGTAACGATTATCGCAACGAATATGCATCGATTAACACAACGAAAATAACGATTATTAAAATTATTTAAGTTTTGAATAGTCAGAAGCTGAAGTTAGTCTTCTAATCTGTATTTGGTTAAAAAAAGGAAGACTAAACAGCCTTCCTTAACTTTGTTTTAACATAATATTTAACATATCGACAACTACCGCTTTATTTCTCTCATCCAGATTATTAAACTTATCAATAACTTCCTTGGTTTCATCGTAATCATCAATGAAGAATTCATAAGGATTAATCCCAAAAGCTTCGGCATATTCTACGTACTTATCAGTCGTTAAGTTCACATTTCCTTTCTCGAGACTACTGATGTACTGTTTAGAAACACCAATTAGAGAGCCAAATTCTTCCTGATTTAAATTTCTGGATTTCCTAATTCTTTTAATTCTCTGACCAATCGTTTTTTTAAATTTAACTAAATCATTCATAATAATAGTAAGTTTAGATTGACTATTTAATTGAATTTGGAGAGAAGTAAATTTAATAGGTTGACAAAAAGTTTAAAATAACTATAATGATATTGTCACTAAGAAATTTATCACTTAATGCACTATTCTCTCTAATTCAAATTGA
Source organism: uncultured Eubacteriaceae bacterium (assembly GCA_947625585.1). Classification (GTDB taxonomy): domain Bacteria; phylum Bacillota; class Clostridia; order Eubacteriales; family Eubacteriaceae; genus CANRHG01. The sequence continues at coordinate 2,157 of CANQOZ010000126.1, read as the reverse complement.
GTGGTAATTTAAATTCTATTTTTCCTCTTAATACTAAGTTCGATCCGGTATTAAGGATATACCGGTGAACAAGTTGATGATCCCCAGGTTATTAAGATATTAAAGTTTTTGATCTTTCCTTTAAATTTATTGGTCTTATTAAGAGTAAATTAGGAAATTCTATTAAGTAATAGGAGAAGCTATGTATAAAGGGCAGAAAATCCTCTGACCTATAAGTTAAAGATCAAAACTTGAAACAGGGACATCAACCAAATTGATGTGAATAATAGAGATCTTTAACTTGTGAACTATTACGCAAATCCATTTTCTCACATTATCGATTTTTATTAAATACTTTTCGAAAGTTATTCTGTTTTCAGTTTTTGATTAATTTTAATAATCCCGGTCGGGATTAGAATCTACTAAGTTTAGACTAATTTTAGGCCTACCTTTTAGATAGCCAGAATTCTAAATTCTTAGAATTCATATGAGTTTCAATAAAAATCCTATTTTTAGGTATTGATGTTTTTGGTGGATATAATCTGAAAATTAAAACTATTTAATTATTGATCAGGTTAGTGTAGATAATTTGATTGATTTGGTGACTGGTGTTAGAACTGCTCAATTGGGGTTTCTGATTAAGGATTAAGTAAGTTTTGATTTTGATTATATTTAGTTCGTTTTTCTTAAAGCCAAGAAAATTTTTAAATCTATTCGTTGATCTAATAGATTGATTAATCTGATTAAAAATTTAATAGATTTAATCATTCTCTTCGGAAGATATTTACTTAGATGAATCGATTATGGATAGGGCAGTTATAATTTAGGTTTTTATTATAAAAAGTGATTTTATGAAAATAATTTAATCTTTAACCTAAATTATATAAGCTAATTGTTCAAATAAACGTTTATAAATTCTGATCTTTTAATTAAATGAGCTTTTAATGGGAGTGTTTTTTTGAACTGTTTTAATCAGGATTTTCTGATTTATATTAATTAATAGTTCGGAATAAGAGGTTCATCTTTAAGTTTTATTAATTTAAATAAAGAGGTTTAGATTGAAAAAGCTAATAAGAGTATTTAGTTTTTGTATCCTGTTACTCTTAATTTCTGGTGCTAATACAATTTTTGCTTATACATATGCTCCGAATACAATTAGTAATACATCCGGTTTAAGTATGACAGGAGATCAGCTCAATGTTAGTGGTACAGTAGAATTAAGTGAATCTATTATTTTAGGTTCTACTAAATATATATTAGGTAACGGAGACACGGTTGTTATAAAAAGCATTAATATTCCAAGTACGGCTACCTTATCATTTACAAAAAATACAGCGGGTACTATTAATACTGATAATGGATATTATGTTCCAGGAGGTAGTAGCGGTCTGGAACCATTAAGTTCCCATTATGGAACGGGTGGATTTGGAATTATTATTGATGGTACTGTTCCTGGTTATACGGTTCCGAGTTCTCCGATTACTGGTGCTGGGACGATTAACATCGATAATAGTGGATCCGATCCAAATCTAATTAAAGGTTTAATAGCGATTGTAGGTTCACAGGAGACAACTGTTACCGGGGGTGTTACTTCAGCTTCTCAAAATCCAAACATTTCTTTAAGTGGTTTAACTATTAATGCTTCGAATAGTCAGGCTGCTTATGGAGGGAAAGGTGCAGGTTCCCTAGGCTTTGGTATTGCTGTTACTGGAAATGCTAATGCTGATATTAATTGTAACGTTATAGGGAATCCAGCAGTATTTGATGCTTTTGGTCAAAGTACTAATTCAAATCCTCCGGTTAATAGTAAAGGAATCGCTAGTGTTACTATTTCAGGTGGAAACTATAATACCTATAGTACAAATCCGTGTGAATTTGCTACTGTAAGAAACTACGGTAATGACTCTGGGATAGCAAATATCACAGTAACTGGTGGGAATATTTTTGGTGGTCCTTCTGGTAGTTCCGCTAGTTCTGCAACAGGACCTGGTATATATTCGGCAAATTTATATGGGACAGTTTCAATACAAGGAAATGATTCCTCTCCTTCAATTTCTGGATATAGTGGAATAGTGGCTCGTTGTGGAAATCTTATTGTTGATGGAGGAGCCATAACTGGTACTGTAAAGGGGGATAATTCGAATTTAAACGCTTCTAACGGTAGTGAAAAGGGAGATG
>CANQOZ010000125.1 GCA_947625585.1 uncultured Eubacteriaceae bacterium | reverse complement strand
GAAGTGTTTGAATCATAAATGAATAATTGGAAATAGGATCTGGAATTTATGCCTGGATCTATTTTTAAATATTGTTTATCAGGAAAGTTTGAACTAGATAAAACGACAACTGTAAAAGAGGGGATAAAAACCGGCTGGGATTGTTCCTAGCCGGATATTTTTTATTTGTTCATTTGTCTCCATATTTTAGGAGAAACACCAAAAAAGTTTTTGAATGCTCTCGAAAAATGGAGTTGATTTGGATAGCCTACTTTTGCACCTACCTCACCTATTGGTATTGAGGTTGTTTTTAAGAGGTGCGTTGCTTTCTTCATACGATAGGTTGTTAAATATTCTTTCGGACTTTTTCCCGTATATTTTTTAAAAATTTTGTTTAAATAGCCACGACTCAAGTTTAAATGTTTAGCCATACTTTCAACAGTAATACCCTCGTTGTAATGCTCTTCTATAAACTTTGAAATCTCCTTAATATACATATCACTCATATCAATCACCAATGCTATTTTAGGTCTTTCTCTTGAGTTTATTCGTTTACATTAAAAAGCAGGCTACTATCTTTAATTCAAGATTAGTTCGCTCAATTAAAAATTAATTTCCAGTTTAAAAGCCAACATTTACCTAAATAATTTTACTCTAATCCTTTCTAGTTAAACAAATTTAATAATTCGTACTTATTCACAAGTTTCATCATAATTAGAATTCCAATCTAAAAAGTCATTTAGTTACGGCTTACAAATTTTAATCTAGATCTTTAAGTAGATGCCGTTTTATCCAATATTCGTATGTGAGTTAAGATGATCGCTAAAGTTACTAATAAATGCTTTTCTAGTAAAAAAATTGTATTAATTCCATTAACGTTACAAATGTAATGGTTAGATTGGTTATAATAAAAACCTGTATTAAGCTTTTCCTTCTACTCGGAAATACACGCTAATCTGAATACGTATTCTCGCAGTATAAAAGGAAAATTAAATAATATTTTAACATAATTTCCACTTGAAATTTATAAACAAGTGTGCAATAGGTGTTATTTTTTTCATAAATCGGATATAAATAATCATTTATTGCTTAATATTAAATGTTATAATATAATCGTTTTCAAATATTCTCTGCAAACGTTTAAGTTTCGGAAGTATGTTTTAAAGCTGTTTATAAGTGATTATCTGGCCAGATAATATCACTATTTATATTCAAACGATCTCTACTGAGTAGAGGTCTAGATGGAGTTACTATGGGGAGAAAAATTAAATTTCTTTCTATCCTTTTAATATTAGGAGCTTTGCTTTTAACAAGCACCGGCTGTAATAGCAGTTCTGATACTTCATCAGGGGGAAGTGGTAACTTAACATTTGCAATCTGGGATACCTTCCAGAGGGATGGTATGCAGGAAATCGTTGATTTATATCACGAATCACACCCGGACGTAAATATCGAAGTTCAAGTTACCAACTGGAATGAATATTGGACTAAACTTGAAGCCGGAATTACATCTCATACTGCACCAGACATCTTTTGGATGCATACAACCTATATATTAGAATATGCGGATGCTGGAATTTTAGCTAATGTTGGAGATTTGTTTAATCCAGACGATTTTTCAGAAACTGCCTTAGCCTGTGCTAAAGGAACTAACGGTGAATATTATGGTGTCCCAAAAGACAAGGATACAATCGGACTTATCTATAATAAAGAATTATTTGATGAAGCCGGAGTACCTTACCCAGATGCTAACTGGACTTGGACTGAATTATCAAATTATTCAGAACAAATCTACCAGAAGACTGGTAAATATGGTTTCCTCGCATACAATGATGCACAAATTGGATACTATCCATTTGTTTATCAGGCAGGTGGTTACATCATTAATGAAGAAGGTGGTGGATTCACAGATCCAGCAACAGAAAAAGCTATCAAGTACTATGTTGGACTCCAAGACAACGACTGGTGTCCAGACCAAAATTACTTTGCACAAAACTCACCAGGATCAACATTCTTCTCCGGTGAAGGTGCAATGTTCTTAGACGGTTCTTGGAACTTAAAAAATGATTTGACTGATAATGAACCAATGATTGGTAAATGGGATGTTTCTGTATTACCAAAATGTCCTGATCCACCAAAAGGTGATGGTAGAGCAACTGTTTCAAACTCTTTAACCTATGCTACAACAGCTGATAATCCAAACTTGGATCAAGTAAAAGACTTCTTAGAATTCTTAGGAACAGAAGAAGCACAACGTATCCAAGGTACAACCGGTACAGCTATTCCTGCTTATAAAGGTCTAGAAAATACTTGGGTTGATTGGTTTAAACAAAAGGGTTACAACGTTAATGCTGATGCCTTTGTCCAAATGTTTGACTATGCCCAGGCTATGCCTAATGACCAGTCTAAACCTTCATGGCAAACATCTGTAACAGCTACCTTGTCACAGATTTATAACAAAGACTTAACTTATGAAGAAGGTCTAGAGACGATGCAAGGATTGGTTGATGATGCTATGGTAGGAAATTCGTAGGAGAGTTTTAAATGCAACATAAAGATTTACGTAGGGCCTCCGATGCTCGTTGGGGACTATTATTAGTCGCTCCAACCATTATTGGATTATTGGTCTTAAATATTTGGCCCTTTATTCAGACCATATATTTATCATTTACTAATGCAAAACGTTTTGGAGGAGCATCTCTAATTGGTTTTAACAACTATGTGAGAATGTTCTCCTCATCCGAATTTTGGCAGGCTACTTGGAACTCAATTTATTTCTGTATCTTGACTGTTCCAATTGGCATCTTCCTAGCACTATTATTAGCAGTTGCGTTAAATTCAAAAATCAAAGGAAAAGTTGTTTTCCGTGCTATTTACTTCTTACCTATGGTAGTTGCACCAGTTGCTGTTGCTATGGTTTGGAACTGGATGTTTAACTCCGATTACGGAATTATCAACCAGATATTAGGAGGAGCTCACATCTATTGGCTAACGAATTCGCACCTGGCCATAATCAGCTGTGCCATCGTTTCGATTTGGTCAGCTATTGGGTATGATGCAGTTCTGCTCCTTGCCGGTCTACAAAATATTCCAAAAACATTATATGAAGCCGCTGACTTAGACGGTGCTACAGGCGTGCAGCAGTTCTTCCATATTACATTACCGATGGTATCACCTACCTTATTCATGGTAATGATTATGAGGCTCATGTCTTCACTAAAAGTTTACGATATCGTCTACATGATGATTTCTGAAACAAACCCAGCACTCCTTAATACTCAGACGTTAATGTATCTCTTCTACAGAGAATCATTCACAATTGGTAATAAGGGCTATGGTTCAGCGATTGCAGTTTGGACTGTTCTATTAATTGGTATCGTTACAGTCATCCAATTCTGGGGACAGAACAAATGGGTTACATATGATATTTAGAAAGGTTTGTTAACTATGAATGGACAAGCTACAACTGCTTCGCAGAAAAAATTAGCATCTAAAAAAGCCACCAAAATGAGAGGTGACTTCTTTATCTATTTCTTTTTAACACTCGGTTCAATAATTATGATCTTCCCATTTGTATGGATGATCTTAACGAGTTTTAAGACGAATGCAGAAGCAATGCAGATCCCGCCAACAATATTCCCAACATCTTGGAATACGGGCTCATTCAGTGAAGCTTTAACATCACTACCGTTCTTAAGCTTATACTGGAACACTGCATTAATGATTGTTTTCCGTGTTATCACTTCTGTATTCTTTAGTTCGATGGCTGGTTTTGCTTTTGCAAAACTACAATTTAAAGGAAGAGATGCATTATTTTCAATTGTTCTTTTCCA
>CANQOZ010000124.1 GCA_947625585.1 uncultured Eubacteriaceae bacterium | reverse complement strand
GTCTTCAATGTCGAATCTGATTTTGTATAATTCAGGACTGTACTGTAATCTGCCAGTTAATTCACTGGCCATGTGTTTCATTTCTTTTCTTAGTTTTGTTAGAGTCATTTTGTTTCCTTTCATAGTAACAAACGTTGTTTGTTAATTCAACAAATATCTTTGTTAATTAGTATTATAAATACAAATATAATTGTTGTCAACAAAAATTTTAGTTTTTTTTACAACAATATTTGTAATGTTTACAAATAATTTTGTTATAATGAACAAACGAAAGGAAAGAAAAATGAGTGATAGTATTGAATTCGGAAAGGTTTTAAAAAGACTTAGACTGAGAAAGAAAATGTCCCAGAATGAAGTTTGTAAGAAACTGGGACTGTCGCAACAGAATATATCCAGTTGGGAAACCGGCAGAGCGATTCCATCGAGTGACGCTCTGCTAAGACTCCTTGCTGTGTATGAAGTAGATAACATCCTGTCAGAATTTGGCTTTGATACTAAAGAGACGTTTGATTTTAAAGTAACGCCTAAAGAAAAAGGAATATTATTACAACTTAGAGAATTACCACAGAAAGCTCAAAGTCTGATTCAGGACGTTATAGATTATTTCTATAATATTACTGTTGCAGAGAAGTATATAAGTGACAACCACCTGATCGCCGCGTCCGGCGGAGAGAATGCAACGCAGGAAGAAATGAAAACTAATATCGAAATTGTAAAGGAGTTGGATAAAAATTAAGACTTACGATGAATTATTGGATCTGGCACAAAGTCTCGGACTGAATGTATTTGAAAATGTACCGTTAGTGGGAAATGTGAGAGGAATGATCTATATCCGGACTATCGCACTCTCTGATAAATTAAAAACCGAGGATGATAAGCGGGTTGTCCTGGCTGAAGAGATCGCGCACTTTCAGAAAAACACCGGTAACATTACCGATTTAAATATTCATATACATGAAGAATTGATAGCGCATAAAGCTATGATCGAGCAGATTGATCTGTTTGAAGTTTTAGACGCTATTATCGAAAATGGAGAATATGCCAATTCCTATAATACTTCAAAAACTCTCGGACTACCGGAATGGTTCTTTAAAGAACTTTATCAGTTTTATTCAAAGCTTCCGGTAAAGCCGTTTATCTACCGCCGTTGTAGAGTTTATTTTAATCCACTTAGATTAGAACCGATAGAAGAGGAATACTATGAGGCGCAAACGCCGGCGTAATCACATGCCCAAAGGCATGGGAACGGTGTATGAGAAAAAGGATAAAGACCGCTACGGAAATTATACAAAGAGAAAGAAACCGTGGGTATGGTATCTAAAAGGCAAGTACATGGGAAGTTTTAGTACCAGAGAGGAAGCCGAACTTGAGGCAAGGCTCTATGCGAGGGATCACAAAGAGAGTGATGATATAACATTCTCACAGCTCTGGGAGTTATGGCAGGATCAAAGAGCCGATACAATATCACCCCATACCGTTAAAAACTATGAGAGTAAATACAGGACGTACTGTAAACCGCTTTATGATAAACCTTATAAAAGTCTTCGACCTAAAGACTTTCTGGACGTTATAAATGCTCCGAATGTTAGTAACGGTACTAAGAATAACACAATAAAATTCCTGCGTGCTTTAGACAGGTTCGCTGATGAACTGGATATCATAAACAAAAAATATACAAAAAATATTAAGATGTTCAAAAAAGATAAGAAAAGAGAGAATGTACCATTTTCTGAAAAAGAGATACGGTATCTTTGGGAACATTTAGATATTCAAGATGTGGATCTTGTTTTAATTATGATTTATACCGGACTTCGACCGGGGGAATTGCCGAAGGTAAAACTTAAAGATATACATGAGGATTATTTTATTACCGCAGGTTCAAAGACGGACGCCGGAAAAAACAGATACGTTCCGATACATCCGAGAATTAAGGATTTAATTAAAAAAAGAGTATCCCTCGCGAAGAAAGATACTCTGCTTAATTATCAGTATAATCAAATGCGTGAACGCTTTCAAAATCTAATGGAAAAACTCGGCTGGGTACACCACCTCCATGAATGTCGGCATACCTTTATTACCAGACTTGATGATGTTGGAGCAAATAAAGTCTGTGTTCAAAAAATTGTAGGACATAAAGGAATAGATGTTACCGATCAGGTATATACACATAAGACCAGACAACAACTTCAGGACACCGTAAGATTACTGACATAAATTGTTGGGTGTCTTGTTGGGTGTTAATGTTCTCAAATTTACTCAAAATTGCTTAAAATTTGCACAAAAATGTTTTAAGAAAGCTAGATATTATCTAAAATAATTTTCGAGAAATAAAAAATGGTGGAGATTAGGAGATTATAACGCCACTAAAAACATTAGATAATACCTGGCTTTTTTCGCTGTTGGGTGCTTTGTTGGGTGTTTATCGGAGCACGTAACGGCGATTTTCTTTTTTAATTATCTGATAATCTTTTTCCTCGAACTCGATAAATTCGCCCTCTTCATAGAGCGATTCGAGGACGTCTTCGACTTCTACTTCCAGTTCGTTGTTGGGAAGTTTTTTGATGAGTTTCATAACTAAAAAAAAGAGCCTTTTAAACGACTCTTTTACTTTCTTTTAATATGTTATAAATAGAACCTTTAGAAACATCAAACAAAAATGATAATTCTCTTTGAGTATATAAACCCGTTGAATATAATGATAAAATTTCTTCTTTTAATTTTTTTGTTATTTTTCTTCTCTTTTTAATTTCATTAAGATGTCTGCTTATTCCGTTTTCACTAATTCCAAATTTCTTTGCTAATTCTGGAACTGTTTTACCATTTTTATATTCAAATTTTATTTGTTTGATTTCTTCCAAAGATAATCTTTTTTGTTTAATTAATCCAGTTTCAATTGCATGTCTCATGTTTTGCTTACTGGAACACCAAATTAGATTAGAAGCTTTATTATTTGATTTATCTCCATCTAAATGATTCACCTCAGGTAGATTATTTGGATTAGGTATAAATGCTTTTGCTACTAATCTATGAACACGAGGAGTAATGTATTTTTTAGAATTACATAATGTAACTAAGTGATAACCAGAATAATTAGGTGTTGTTTTTAAAATTTTATTAGGACTTTTAACTTTACCTAAATTGCTAATTTCATAGCCGGGAAATCCATCAATTGGTTTCCACACTTCTTGAATATTATTATTGTTTTTCATGTACTAATTATAACATAAAATTAATTATTATATCACAAACATTAACCAAACTAAAAAAGTGAGGACTTGCGTCCTCTATGAAAAACAATACTTCACAAGAAGTACATTAATATTGTATCATTAAAACGGATTTACATAGCCAAGTATTCCGTAATTACGATAAACTCGATATACGCCAATACCAGAGCCTTGATCCGTATTTCCTTCTATGCTAGTGACGCAATCACTGGAATGAACTTCTTCAACTAATCCAATATGATCGGGAGTTCCGTTACCGTTAAAATCAAATAAAACAAAATAACCGGGCTGTGGGTCTCCTACCCATCTACCATTATCAACCGCCCAATCTTTCATAGTCGGCACATATCCTGTTATTGGAACATTTAAACCTGCGTCTATCGCCCAACATACGACCGCGTAACAACACCAATCGCCCGCCATTTCTCCAGCTATTCTGCGTCCAAATACCGAATCTTCACTAGTACCAGTAATGTATCCTAAATCCTGTCTTGCTCTATCAAGAATATTCGGTGCATTCGGTTGTGGTGGATTCTGTGGCGTTAAGTCCATGTATGGAACGTCCGTATCGACCATAGGACTAAAGCCTTCATTTTTATGGTGCAG
>CANQOZ010000123.1 GCA_947625585.1 uncultured Eubacteriaceae bacterium | reverse complement strand
TTTAATAACCATAATTTAAATTAAAATCAGATTGCAAATTAAAATAAGTGTATTTATTTCTCTTTAAATGAAAGCTAATTCATTGAGAATACATTAATTAATTAATGAATTCAAATACTCTTTTGCTGATTCGAACAATTTCATATCATACTTACCAGGAACATTTTTGTACAAATTCTTTCCAATTCGTTCACTATGTCCCATTTTACCTAGGATTTTTCCGTCAGGACTTGTTATTCCTTCAATAGCATAAACAGAGCCGTTTGGATTAAAATCGGTTTTCATACTAGGATTACCGTTTAAATCAACATACTGAGTAGCTATTTGATCATTGTCGATTAATTCTTGAAGAACTTCTTCATTAACAATAAAACGTCCTTCGCCATGACTTATTGGAACTCGGTAGATCTCATCTACTTCAGTCTTAGACAGCCAAGGTGAACGGTTCGATTTTATTTTTGTATTAACGATCTGGCTCTGATGTCTACCAATAGAGTTATAGGTTAAAGTTGGACTGGTTTCATCAGTTTCAGTTATTTTCCCATAAGGGAGTAAACCTAATTTAATGAGAGCTTGGAAACCGTTGCAAATACCTAAAACTAAACCATTTCGGTTTTCTACTAAATCAGTAACAGCTTCTGTAAGTCCAGGATTTCTCAAAAATGAAGCGATAAATTTACCAGATCCTTCAGGTTCATCTCCACCAGAAAAACCACCTGGAATAAATAATATCTGTGCTTCTTTAATAGCATCTTCAAGCTCTTTTGCTGATTCAGACAGTTCTTCTGCTGACTGGTTTCGAATTACTACTATTTGTGGTTCAAACCCTGCCTTTTCACAGAGTTTAGCTGAATCATATTCGCAGTTAGTTCCTGGAAATACTGGAATAGCTACTTTTGGCTTATCAGCTTGCATAAGTTTCCTCCACTTCTACTCGAATTGGATAGACGTTTTCAAGTACAGCTTCGTTAAGTTGTAATAATTTATCTACTTCAGCATTGTCATTCCCAATTTCAATTGTAGCTGTATCATTTGTTTTACCTAATTCAATCGCTCCAAATTCTTTAAGTTCTTCAGGAGTTAAAGCTTCAGATAATTCAGCTACTATAGCACTTGGGTAAGGTTTATACCAAGAAATATCTGATGGTGTATCAATACTGCTAAAACCAACATTGTTTCCAAATGACATTTGTATAATAGCTTCTGCAATTCCACCTGTTTCAACTGCTCTAGCAGCTAAAACTTTTTCCTCTTTGTTTAATCTATTTAAACTTTCCCAAGATTTTTTTATATTTTCCACATTATCATCAAGAGCAAAAGCGTAAACAGGTTTATCAGCTTGATAAAAGGCAGAAGAAGTAACTTCATCAGCTTTAATAGGAGCTATTGCAAATGAGATCAAAGTTGGAGGAACATCTAAATCCATAAAAGTTCCGGACATAGAGTCTTTACCACCAATAGCAGCAACGTTATAGTCTAATTGTGCTTCAAGTGCACCTAATAAGGCTTGAAGTGGTTTACCCCAACGAAGTGGATCATCTCCTAATCTTTCAAAAAATTCTTGTAGACTTAGATAAGCTTCCTTATAATCAGCACCGCCAGCAACAATTTTTGCTAAAGAGTTGGTAACACTCATTTGAGCATTCTCAAATGGATTAACTGTTGAATTATCCCATTCTGGAACCCAGTCAGGATCAAAACCATAGGCCATAATAGTAGCTTGATCAGTTTCTTCACCTGGTAGGACGGGTAACAAAGCAGCCATAACTTGTTCAGGTGTTCTTTGTCGAAGTCCGCCAAATGGAAGCATGACACTACCAGCTCCAATTGTTGAGTCAAAGCGTTCTACTAAACCTCGTCTACTAGCTGCTTTTAAGCTTCCTGCTATATCTTCTAAAGTTGGTATAACTTCTTCATTATCAACAGTTGATTCTTCAACTAAAACATCAGCATGCTTTACTGCACCGTTGGAATTTAAAAATTCTCGACTGAGATCACAGACGACCTCACCATTCCAAGTCATTTTCATTCTTGGGTTTTCAGTAACAATAGCAACAGGATAGGCTTCAAGATTTTCTTTATTAGCTGCTTCAATGAAAGTCTCAACATCATCTTTATCAACAACAACTGCCATCCGTTCCTGGCTTTCAGAAATTGCAAGTTCGGTTCCGTCTAAACCTTCATATTTTTTTCTAACTTTATCGAGATTAATTTCTAAACCATCAGCTAGTTCACCAATTGCAACCGAAACGCCACCAGCTCCAAAGTCGTTACAGCGTTTGATTAGCCTCGTAATTTCTGGATTTCTAAATAATCTTTGGATTTTACGTTCTTCCGGTGGATTTCCTTTCTGAACTTCACTAGCCATCGTTGTTAACGATTTCATATCGTGACGTTTTGAGGATCCAGTTGCTCCACCAATACCATCTCTACCGGTTCTTCCGCCAAGTAAGATTATGATATCTCCTGGTTCTGGAACTTCTCTAACAATATTAGATTTTGGAGCAGCGCCTACAACAGCTCCGCATTCAAGATGTTTAGCAGCATATCCAGGATGGTAAAGTTCAGCAACGTGACCTGTAGCTAGTCCAATTTGATTACCATAAGAGGAGTAACCTTGAGCAGCCGTTTGTGCAATCTGTCTTTGTGGAAGCTTTCCTTCAATTGTTTCGTTAAAACTAACTCTTGGATCTGCTCCACCAGTTACTCTCATAGCCTGATAAACATAGGCTCTACCTGAGAGTGGATCACGAATACAACCACCTATACACGTAGCAGCACCACCAAATGGTTCGATTTCTGTAGGATGGTTATGTGTTTCATTTTTAAACATAACGACCCAGTCTTGATCTTCACCATTAACATTAGCTTTTACGTTAAAGGAACAGGCATTGATCTCTTCACTTTCGTCAAGATTTGGAAGTTGTCCACGTTTCTTTAAAACTTTTGCACCGATTGTAGCCAGATCCATTAAAGTTATTGGTCTATCCGAATCTTTGCCATAAACTTCATCACGGATTTTTAAATAATTATCATAAGCTTCTTTAACTTCGGGATTATCTATTTCAACCGAATCAAGATGGGTTCCAAATGTTAAATGTCTACAGTGATCGGACCAATAAGTATCGATTACTCTAACTTCAGTTATTGTTGGATTCCTTTTTTCGTCATTTTTAAAGTAATCCTGTAAGAACTTTGTATCGTCTAAGTCCATAGCCAGACCAAGTTCTTCTCTTAAGTTTTTGAGTTCATCTTCACTCATTGAGATGAAGCCTTCAACTGTATCAACTTCTGTAGGTATAGTTAGTTTTTGTCTTAAAGTTTCTGGTTTTTCAAATGAAGCTTCCCTAGCTTCAACTGGATTAATTAGATAATTACTAATTCGTGACAGTTCATCATCACTTACATCACCTTCAAAGATGTAAATTTTAGCATAGGAAACAGGTGGACGTTCGACACCTGCTAAGAGTTGAATGCACTGAGAACAACTGTCAGCTCTTTGGTCAAATTGTCCAGGTAAGGTTTCAACAGCTAGTGTTCTATGGGTTGTTTCAGGAAGTGGAAACTCCTCTCCGTGGATGATGTCTACTTGAGGTTCGGAAAAGACTACTGACTTTGCTATGTCAAAAACTTCTGGATTTAGATCTTCAACATCATAACGGTTTATAATCCGAACATTATCAACACTGTCAATTCCTAAGAAATCAACTAGGTCTGATTTTAACTTTTCAACTTCAGGCGACAATCCTGGTCTTTTTTCGACGTGGAGCCTGTTAACCATTATTTTCTCCTAATGCTTCCAGAGCCCTTTGGCCAATATCGTTTCTCATATGAGAATTTTCAAAATTGATGCGTTTAGCAAGTTTATAAGCATCATCAATAGCTGATTTTATATCATCATTCACTGCAACTGCTCCAAGTAC
>CANQOZ010000122.1 GCA_947625585.1 uncultured Eubacteriaceae bacterium | reverse complement strand
TTGGGCCGTCAGCTGCAGAAACAACGAGGATAGCTCCGTCCATCTGAGCAGCTCCGGTAATCATGTTCTTAACATAGTCAGCGTGTCCTGGGCAGTCAACGTGAGCATAGTGACGATTCGGTGTTTCATATTCAACGTGAGCTGTTGAAATGGTGATTCCTCTTTCCTTTTCTTCTGGAGCTTTGTCGATTTCGTCAAAGGCGACTTCCTCTCCTAAACCTTCTCTCTGGTTTAGCACAGATGTGATCGCAGCTGTTAAAGTTGTCTTACCGTGGTCAACGTGTCCGATTGTTCCGATATTTACGTGTGGTTTGGATCTATCAAATTTTTCCTTTGCCATGTTTAGAATTTCTCCTTAAATTTATATTCCTTTTATAATTTCTTCTTGAATTCCTTTTGGTACTGGTTCGTAATGAGTAAATTGCATTGTATATATTCCACGTCCTTGTGTTTTAGACCTTAGTGAAGTTGCATATCCAAACATTTCTGCAAGTGGAACAATACCATGGATTATTTGAGCTCCATTACGTTCTTCCATACCTTCAATTCTGCCTCGTCTAGCATTGATATCACCTAAAACGTCTCCCATAAATTCTTCAGGAACAGTAACATCAATATTAAACATAGGTTCAACAATAATTGGTTTCGCTTTCTTCATTCCATTTTTGAATGCTAATGATCCAGCAATATGGAATGCATTTTCTGATGAGTCAACTTCATGATATGAGCCGTCTGTAACTGTAGCTTTAATATCAAGTACAGGATAACCGGCTAACGTACCATTACGCATTGCTTCTTTAATTCCATCTTCAATTGAACCAATGTATTCTTTTGGAATAGCACCACCAACTACTTTGTTTTCAAAGACGAATCCACTTCCAGGTTCTCCTGGTTCAAATTCGACTATGCAATGACCATATTGGCCATGTCCACCAGATTGTCTTACAAACTTTCCTTCAGCTTCAACTGGAACAGTGAAAGCTTCACGATATGCAACCTGTGGTTTACCGATGTTTGCTTCAACTTTAAATTCACGAAGCATTCTATCGATAATAATATCAAGATGAAGTTCACCCATACCAGAAATAATGGTTTGACCGGTTTCTTCATCTGTATGAGTCCTAAATGTAGGATCTTCTTCTGCTAACTTTTGTAAAGCAACAGACATTTTTTCTTGACCAGCTTTAGTTTTTGGCTCAATGGCAACATCAATAACTGGCTCTGGGAATTCCATTGATTCTAAAACAATTGGACTATCCGGTGCAGCAAGTGTGTCACCTGTTGAAGTTTCCTTTAGACCAACAGCCGCTACGATATCACCTGCATGAATCTGGTCAATGTCTTTTCTATCATTAGCATGCATTTGGAGGATTCGTCCAAGACGTTCTTTCTTACCAGTGGTTGTGTTTTGAACATGATCACCGGCATTGGCTTCTCCTGAGTAAACTCTCATAAATGCAAGCTTTCCAACATATGGATCTGTCATGATTTTGAATGCTAAAGCTGAGAAAGCTTCGTCGTCTGATGCCTTGCGTTCCTCTTCTTCTTCTGTGTTTGGATTAATACCTTTAACTGCAGGAACATCAAGAGGGGATGGCATATAGTCGACAATAGCATCCATCATCCTCTGCACTCCCTTATTCTTATAGGAAGAACCACATGTTACTGGAATGATTTGATTAGCTATCGTTGCTTCACGAATTACTTTTTTGATCTCTTCAGGAGTAATTTCTTCTCCTTCAAGATATTTTTCCATCAAGGAATCATCAACTTCAGATAAGGATTCCAAAAGTTTTTCACGATATTCTTCTGCAAGATCCATCATATCTTCTGGAATATCTGTAGTTTCAACTTCGTTACCCATGTCATCCTTATAAATTTCGGCATTCATGTTAACCAAGTCAATAATTCCTATAAAATCCTTTTCTTTTCCAATAGGAAGTTGAATCGGTACTGGATTAGCTCCAAGACGATCTCGAATCATATCAACAGCATTGTAGAAGTCAGCACCTGTAATGTCCATTTTATTAATGTAAGCCATCCTTGGGACATTATATTCATCTGCCTGTCTCCAAACTGTTTCAGACTGAGGTTCAACTCCGCCTTTAGCACAAAAAACAGCAACAGAACCATCTAATACACGTAAAGAACGTTCAACTTCAACTGTAAAGTCAACGTGTCCTGGAGTGTCGATAATATTTATACGGTTATCTTTCCAAAAACAAGTTGTTGCAGCTGAAGTAATGGTTATTCCACGCTCCTGCTCTTGTTCCATCCAATCCATTTGAGAGGCACCATCGTGCGTTTCCCCTATTTTATGGATTTTTCCGGAATAGTAGAGGATACGTTCTGTTGTGGTAGTTTTACCAGCATCTATGTGCGCCATAATCCCAATGTTACGTGTATTTTCAAGACTATATTCCCTTGGCATTGTATCCTCCTCTAAATTCTATAATTCTTACCATCTATAATGTGCAAAAGCTCTGTTAGCTTCTGCCATTGCATGAGTATCTTCTTTCCTTTTAACAGCGGCACCTGTATTGTTCATGGCATCCATGATTTCACCAGCTAACCTGTCCTTCATTGTTCTTTCTGAACGGTTCCTTGAAAAGTTGACTAACCATCTTAAAGCTAATGCTTGTTTTCTGTCATTTCTAATTTCAATAGGAACCTGATATGTAGCACCACCAACACGGCGTGCCTTAACTTCAAGTTGCGGT
Source organism: uncultured Eubacteriaceae bacterium (assembly GCA_947625585.1). Lineage (GTDB taxonomy): Bacteria > Bacillota > Clostridia > Eubacteriales > Eubacteriaceae > CANRHG01. The sequence goes on along the minus strand of CANQOZ010000122.1, from coordinate 1,210 downwards.
GTAATGTTTTCTAATGCTTTTTCAAATGCATCAAGTGGTTCTTCACCTGTTCTTTCCTTGACGATATCGAATGCATCATAAACAATCTTCTGGGCTTTACCCTTCTTGCCGTCAAGCATAATATTATTAATTAATTTGGTTACCTTTTCCGAACCATAAATCGGATCTGGTAAAACCTGTCTCTTTGGAACTGGACCTTTTCTGGGCACGTTCTTCCCTCCTATAACACTAGTTTTTCATTGGTACTGCGTTTTTACGCTGTGCTCATATCTATATCTTTATTAGAGATATAAAATATTTGCACTACTTAGGCTTTTTCGCACCATATTTTGAGCGAGCCTGTTTTCTATCTTCTACACCAGCGGTATCTAAAGCACCACGAATGATTTTGTAACGAACACCTGGTAAGTCACGAACACGACCACCTTTAATAAGAACAATTGAGTGTTCCTGAAGGTTATGCCCGATTCCTGGAATGTAGGCTGTTACTTCCATACCATTAACCAATTTAACCCTAGCAATTTTACGAAGAGCTGAGTTTGGCTTTTTAGGTGTAGTTGTTCGAACTGCAGTACAGACCCCACGTTTTTGTGGATTGGCACGGAGTGCCGGAGTTTTTGTCTTTTCAACAGAAGACTTTCTGCCTTTACGAACAAGCTGATTAATTGTAGGCATTCAGTTCTGCTCCTTCTATAAAGATTATTGACCCGGTTCTTTTAAAACCGCAATAACAGAAGCTGGACGTTCAATTCCACTAGAAAAACCGAGTCTTCTTCTACTCTTAGCAATTTTTACTGGAACCTGCTTTTCTTTACAAAGTTCTTCTATTTCAACCTTCATTGAATCATCAGTATCTTTTGCTAAAATAACATTAGAAACCTTATCTTGTTTTAACATTCTTAAAGTTTCACGAAAACCAATAACTCGTTTTGGATCTCCCATTGGAAAAACCTCCCATCTTTTGTTAAGTCAACTTGTTTATTATAAATCAAATGATATTTCAACGTCAAGAAATTTATCGACTATTTAAGTAAATAAGTACTTAAAGTAAAAATACTAGAAAATTATAGTAAAAATCTGAAAAATTACAACCACTAACATTGTAATATTTTCTTTATTTTTGGAAAGTTATCATGAAAAGTAAGAATAAACTCAGTAGATTTATTAGTTTAATTTTAAGGCATAAACCTGAAGTTATAGGAATTAAACT
>CANQOZ010000121.1 GCA_947625585.1 uncultured Eubacteriaceae bacterium | reverse complement strand
CTTTTGAATCCAAAATATTTTGTCAAATATTTATAATTTATCCGTCTCTAAATAGTTAACGTTTACATTCAAAACGTTTTATTGTAAACGTTTAAAATTTTCCGTTAAATAAATTATTTTTATGCGATAATTTGACTTGCTGATTACAGGAAGAATTAAAAAAGACATGGTTTCCCATGCCATAGCTATTGATAAGGCCTAAACTTTTCAGTGAAAAATACAGGCCTAATCAACAGTGATAATAACTGTTGAGTAATTCATTCGTTATGAAATAATTCATACATCCGTTTCTTATCTTCTTGGTCTAAGTACCATTTACGATATTCTAATTTTATTTTAGATGGAGCATCTTGTCTTAAACCGATTGGGTTATTGTTATCATCAAAAACCAAATATTCTTCAAAATCACTAAACTCAGCCATTGTTCCTCCAAATTTAAATATTATGCTCTTTATAAAACTGTTTTTGCTCTCTTAAATTCTTATCAGCTCCATAATAATAAATGAGTGACACGATAACAGATCCAAGTGAAAAAATAATTGTAAAGACATCTTTACCATATGTAGTAAAGAATAAACCATATTCAACGATTAATAATATCCAGGCAAGAACATAAACAACTTTTGTTTTATCCATTCTGTTGTGCCAAAAAATACCTAAACCACCTACTATAAATGGAATAAGTCCATTAATAATTAAGTAAGCTAGGAGAACAATCCCAAGTTGATCAAATGACAGTAAAGCATCATCATATGATTTAGCACCTAGCCATAGGATAATACAATATATAGAGTTGACAGCTCCGTAAAGAGCAAGCACAATACCAGAAATTAAAACAAATCTTGAACCTTTCATAATTTATCTCCTGGTTATAAATAGTCAACGATTTCGTTTAAATCTTGAAAAATCAATGTAGGTTTAACATCAGATTCCTCTACCGTTCCCATATCCGATTCACCAGATAATACTAGAATTCCATGGGATCCATTATTAACACCGGTTTTAACATCAGTGTAGATTCTGTCTCCAATAAAACAGATTTCAGATGGCTCACAACCTGTTTTAGCTGCAATCATTTCAACTGTTTCTTTCATTGGCTTACCAAGATACCTTGGCTTCTTACCTGTTGAAGCGGTAATCAATTCAACCATTGCACCACAATCAGGCATAAATCCCGTCTCTGTTGGACAGTTGATATCACAGTGAGTTGCTAAAAACAGTGCACCTTCTCTAATAAAGTTTGTTATGTCCCAGAGTTTTTGATAAGTCAGAGTTGTATCAAAACTTTGAATTACTATATCGGGATCTTCACTAACAAGATTAATTCCGCTTTCCTTGAAACTCTCTTCAAGTGCAGGAGTCCCATTAATATATACCCTCTTATTTGGATAATTTTCCTTTAAATAAAGAATAGTAACATCTCCGGAGGTAATAATATCGTCCCTGGTCGCTTTAATTCCTAATCCATTTAGCTTATCTGTATAGATTTTAGAATCTTTAGAAGCGTTATTAGTGAAAAACACTATTCGCTTACCTCTCTTACGGACTTTTTCAATAAACTTATCAGAACCTTCTATTAAATTCGGTCCAAGATAAACTGTTCCATCAAGATCTAAAACAAAGCATTTAATATGATCCAGAAAAGCTTTTATTTCGTTCCTATTCATAGAACTATCGGGAAGGTAAGAAACCAATTACCAACCAAAGCTCCAAGAATTCCACCGACGAATGGTCCAAGCAAGGGAACAATAGCATAGGACCAACCAGCATAATACTTATCCGGAATCGGCATAAACTGATACATTAATCTAGGAGCAAAATCACTAGCAGGATTTACTGCAAATCCAGTTGTTCCGCCAAGACCATAAGCGACTGTCATTAAGATAATTCCATAACTAAAATAACCAGTCGTTGTATTAAAGTAAAATGGTATTGTCACCATGAAGATCATAAATACAAAAGTTACTATTACTTCACAGAAGAAATTTTGGCCCATATTTGGAATAGCAGGATGAGAAGCAAATACATCAACTGCTATCTGGGAATCTCCGGTTGCTTCAATTTGATCTTTATAAAACATGAAGGTCAACCATGCACCAATAAAACCACCCAAAAATTCCACTACTATATAGCCAAAAACCATACTCCAGGAAAATTTTCCGATAATTGCTAGACTGAGTGGAATAACGGGATTAAAATAAGCTCCACTTATAGGACCAAAAATTAGGGCAGGAAGTGCATAAGCCAGTCCCCAACCGAATATAATATAGACTGGACCTGCATTCTTAAATAAACTTTCATTTAATTTAGCTGAGGCATTTGTGCCTAAAGCGAGAAATACAAATAGAGTTGTTCCGAAAAATTCAGCTAAATAAGGGTACATGTTAACTCCTGTTACGTAACTTTCGATTTATTATAATAAAAATAGCTCTAAATTTAAATTTTCAAAGCGTTTATAAGGAATATTTTTTATATTCTGACAAATACTTTATAATAATAAGGTAGCCAACTACATAAAGATCGGATGAAAAAATCATGAAAAAAACATTAAGCTTTCTAACAATAGCCATTTTACTTGGTCTAGGTGCTTTCTTTCTCTATGACAACTATCTTAAAGATTATATACCGAATATATTTCACTTAGAACCAATTGAATTATCTGTATATGCACCTTCTTCTTTAAGAACCCCTTTAGATAAGGTGAAAGAAGCTTATCAAAGCGAAAATCCATCCGTAACGTTGACAATAAGTTACAAATCTTCATATGAAATTACAAAAGATATTTTAGCAGGTAAAAAGCCAGATCTTGCTATTGTTGCCTCTCAAAAGGATCTTCAACAGATAACGAGTAAAGCATTAATAGCTCCTGATACTCAAGAGGTATTAGCAAAAAACACGGTTGTTTTGATTGCACCAGTTGACTCAGGTTTAAATAGTGTTGAAGGTTTAACAAGTAATAAAATCGAAAAAATAGCAGTTGGAAATCCTGATTCAACTTCAATTGGTCACTATACAACATCAATTCTAAAAAATATGGGATTATTAAATAGTCTAGAATGGAAGTTTAGAGAACAAAAGAATGTCCAAGAAATAGTTAAAAAAGTTGGAGATAAAAGTGACGAAGCTGGAATCGTGTTTAGGTCAGATGCACTAACTAATCCAAAAGTTAAAGTCGCAGCTGAATTCCCACAAACGACCTATACACCGATAACTTATACGATGTTCGAAACTGCTACTGAGAAAAATGAACATTTTGGAAATGTAAAAGCTCTTGAAGAATATTTACTTTCAGAATCAGCTCAAAAATTATTAACCGATAGTGGCTTTACTTCAGTTGTTACTTCTAAAACTGATAAAAATGCTAAATAGTATACTGTAATCAATTTTATAAAATAATAATTTAATCTGGTGAGATAATTGAAGAATAAAAAGAAATTTTCAGACGAGAGATTAGCTGACTTAGCTGAGCTATTTAAAATACTTGGTGATCCTACGAGAGTCAGAATACTCTCTTCTTTATTTGGAGACGAATTAAGTGTGAATGAAATCTCAGAAGAACTGAATATGTCACAATCTGCCATTTCTCACCAGTTAAAGACCTTAAAACAGGCGAAGCTGGTTAAATACCGTCCTGAAGGAAAAACCCGGTACTATTCCTTAGATGACGATCATGTCTATACTATTTTTAACCAGGGTTTTGAACATATAAGTGAGAAAGAATGATCTCAAAATTTTTAAAGTCATCACTGATCTACTCAGTAAGTTATGAAAATTATAAGCTTTTAGTAAACTTTACAAATGGAACAAGCTATGTTTACTACAACGTTCCCTATCAAGTTTATGAAGAATTAATCAATAGTGATAGTCCTGGAAAATTTTATAACACTCGAATTAGAGGAAGATTCTCTAGTAAAAGAGGACAATAAAAAAACAACTAACTGAATCGACCGCACACCTGACTTCGATAATGCTTACCCCTGCGTTA
>CANQOZ010000120.1 GCA_947625585.1 uncultured Eubacteriaceae bacterium | reverse complement strand
AATAACTGAAATTATACCTTCACTTGTTGGAATGACAACAAAACAAGAGTGGCCAAAAGAAGTTAGTGGATTAACATTAAAAAATGTAACCTTGACTCTTTATAAAGATAATAAAGAGATTTTTAAAGAGTTAGGTGAATGCTTATTTACTCATACTGGAATTTCAGGACCAATAGTACTCTCAGCTAGTGCTTATTTATCAAAGCCATATGATAAATTTAAGGTAGTACTCGATTTAAAACCAGCTCTTTCAATAGAAAAGCTTGATACAAGAATAAAGAGAGATTTTCAAAAGAATTTAAATAAAGATTTTGCTAATTCATTAAATGAACTATTACCTAAAAATCTGATTCCAATAATTATAAAACTTTCTGGAATTGATCCTAAAATAAAGGTAAATCAGATAACAAAAGAACAGAGATTAAAATTAGGTAATGTTATAAAAAACTTAACGTTTAAATTAAAAGGAACCAATTCTATTAATACAGCTATTGTAACAAGAGGAGGAATTGATATTAAAGAAATCAATCCTCAAACAATGGAATCAACAATTATTAAAAATCTATATTTTGCTGGCGAAATAATTGATGTTGATGCGTTAACTGGTGGTTTTAACATTCAAATAGCTTGTTCAACAGGATATTTAGCAGGTTTGGGAGCTTATGAAAATAACAATTGATGGGCCGGCAGGTTCAGGTAAAAGTACAATTGCTAAATTATTAGCAAAAGAATTAGGACTCAATTACCTTGATACCGGAGCTATGTATAGAGCTATAACTTATTTTGCTTTAATTAATGAGATTGATCTTAAGAGGAATAAAGACGAATTAAGTAAAGCATTATCAGATATAACGTTAAAATTCGAAAAGAATAAGATTTATTTAAATGAAAAAGATGTCTCTGACGAGATAAGGACCCCAGAGGTATCTCATAATGTTTCAGAAGTTTCTGCATTGGATTTTGTTCGTGCTGACTTAACAAAACAGCAACAAAGAATTGCAGAAGAAACAGATATCATAATGGATGGTAGGGATACTGGTACAACTGTTCTCCCGAATGCTGATTTTAAGTTCTACCTTGATGCAAGTCCGGAATGTAGAGCTAAAAGGAGAATGCTTGAAATGAATCCTAATGAGACCAAATATAATGAAGTTTTAGATGAAATCAAGAGACGTGATTATATTGATTCGCATAGGGAAATAAGTCCATTAACAAAACCGGACGATGCCTTTTATTTGAATACAGATAATTATTCAATAGAAGAAGTTTTAGAAATCTTAAAGAAGGTAATAACAAATGATGATCATTTATAATGTGGCAAAATTAGCATGTGCTATTTTCGCATTTATATTCTATCCATTTAATGTAAGGGGAGCTAATAACATACCTAAAGAAGGTAAAGCTATTATTGTCTCTAACCATAAAAGTAATTGGGATCCTATCTTAATCGCTTTTATTACTTATCGCTATATACACTTTTTAGGTAAACAAGAGCTTTTTGAGAATAAGTTCTTTGCATGGTTCTTTAGAACAGTATGTGTTATTCCTGTTGATAGAGATAATGTAAAACCGAGAACTTTAATTGATTGCTTAAAGTTATTAAAAAATGGTGGAGTTCTTGGAATATTTCCTGAAGGAACTAGAGTTCAAGAAAGAACCAATAAAATCTCAGATGGCTTTGTCTTGTTTGCTATTAGATCACAAGCTCCAATTATACCTGTTCATATAGATGGAAAAATAAGACCATGGCATAGAATAAATATCACAGTTGGCGAACCGATTTTATTAGAAGACGAATTTAAGAAAAATGTTAAAGATGTAGATACTGAAAAAATTGCAAATGAAATTTTAGATGAAGTCTACGCTTTAAAAATGGAATAATGGATATTACTATTGCAGATAAAGCAGGTTATTGTTTTGGAATAACAAATGCAATTAACACGGTTGATAATTTAAATTTAGAAGAGACGGGTCCTGTTTATATGTTAGGAGATTTATCGCACAATAGGCAGGAAATGGAACGTTTATATAGTAAAGGAATTAAACGAGTTGATTCTATTGAAGAATTAAAGGATGGTAAAGTTATAATTCGAACTCATGGAGAGAGTAAAGATGTTATAGACCGTGTTCAAGAAAAAGGACTAGAATTTATCGATGTTACCTGTCCTTTTGTAAAAAAAGTTCACAAAATAATCTCAGAATATGATGCTTTAGGGTATCAAATCATAATAATTGGAGACAAAAATCATCCCGAAGTAATAGGCTCAGCTGGATGGGCTGTAAATCACAAACCGATTGTAATTGAGTCAGTAAATGAAGCGAAATTACTGAAGCGTTATGATAAAATATGTATTGTAGCGCAAACTACAATAATTAAAGATAAGTTTGATAAAGTAACTGAAGTTTTAAAGCAAAAAGCTCAAGATATTTGTATTTTTAACACAATTTGTACTGCAACTGAAGAACGACAAAAGGCGGCAATTAAATTAGCCGAGAATGTAAACGGTATGGTTGTTGTTGGAGGTTATCATAGTTCAAATACTCAAAAGCTAAGCGAACTATGTACGGTTCACTGTAATAAAACTTGGTTAGTTGAGACAGCTGAGGATCTTGATTTAGAAGAAATCCGCAAACTAGATAAAATAGGAGTTACAGCGGGTGCATCAACTCCTAGTTGGCTCATAAAGGAGGTCACGGAAAGAATGGAAGACGAAAAAACAACTTTAACGACTGAAACTACTGAAGATACTAATGTAGGTACGGAAGAAATGGTAAATGAAGAAATAGTTCAAGATAATTCTCCTGAAAATATTTCTGAAGATATTGAAATGGCAACATCCGAACCTGAAAATCAGGAATCAGATGAATCTGTTACTGAAGAAGCTACTAATGCTGAAGAATCTGTTGCCGTAGAAGAACAACCAGTAGTAGAAGAGGAATCTGTAACAGAAGAAACTGCTGAAACTCCTGTAAGTGAAGAAGTAGTTTCAGAAGAAGTAGTTACTCCACAAGATACAGAACTCAGCACAACAAGTGAAGAGTTTATTCCAGGTGAAGAAGCAGGTGAATCGTTTGATTTTGCTTCTGCAATAGACAATTATACGAAGCCGATCCACAAGAATTCAGTAGTTGAAGGAACGGTTTTAGAAGTTAGTGATGATGAAGTTATTGTTAATATTGGACAAAAATCAGATGCATTAATTCTTAAACGTGATTTCACATGGAAACGTGATGAAGAATTAAAAGATATAGTCAAAGTTGGCGATAAAGTAACTGCTATTGTTACTGACTTAAATACAAACGATAACGAAGGAAAATATAAACTTTCCAAGATTAAATATGACAATAAACAGGTTAACGATCGTCTAAGAAAAGCTTATGAAAATAGGGAAGTTCTTTACGGTAAAGTTAGTGCTGTTACTAATGGTCATTTATGGGTCGATGTTGGTTTTACTGAAATATTTATGCCAGCATCACAATACCATCTACATTTTATTAAAGATTTAGATGCTTTAGTTGGAAACAACGTTCGTGGTATCTTAATTGATTATGAACCAAGTCGCTCACGAGCTGTTTTATCTCAAAAGGTTCTATTAGCTGAAGAACGTGATGAAAGATTAAGAGAACAACAGGAAATTCGTGATAGAAGATATGAAGAACTTAATATCGATGATGTTATAACTGGTAAAGTTAAAACTATCACTGACTTTGGTGTATTTGTTGATTTAGATGGAATTGATGGTTTTATTCACCGTTCAGACCTAACTTGGGAAAGAAATAATGAACCTAAGAGATTAGTTAAAATTGGTGATGAAATTGAGTCGAAGGTTATTCTAAAGAACGAAGACGAAAAGAAAATCAAATTAAGCGTTAAAGATCTTCAAGAAAAACCATGGGATAGATTTGTTAAATCTTATCTTGAAAATGATGAAATTGAAGTTACTATTACTAATACCTTAGATTTTGGTGCTTTTGCTCAAGTAATTCCTGGTGTTGA
>CANQOZ010000119.1 GCA_947625585.1 uncultured Eubacteriaceae bacterium | reverse complement strand
TAAGATCTTGCTAATGTAGTTATAACGTTGGTCTGTAATAATACTTTCAGTATCATCATCAAGCTCCGTTTCCAGATCCATGATCTTTGCTTCTATTTCGTCAAGTTCCTGATCTGTTAAATCGAGATTCTTTAGAACTTCCTCATCACGTTCTAAAAGCTTGACAGCATACCATCGTTTTTGACTTTCAGGAATATTGTTTAAATATTTGTTGTGAAAGTCATTTAGAATCACCTCAATATCCGGTGTATATAATTCCGGTGTATTAACGTTTCCCTTTTGGGCTACTTCAATAGCTTTAGTGGCTACTTCATCAATACCTTCACCCTTTAAAGCAGAAATTTCAACAATTGGACAACCAAATTCTTGTTCTAATTGTTTGATGTTAATCTTGTCATCATTTTTTCTAAGAATATCTGCCATATTGACAGCAATAACAACTGGGATCCCTATTTCCTTGAGCTGCGTTGTCAAGTAAAGGTTTCGTTCTAAATTTGTTCCGTCAACAATGTTTAAAATTACTTCCGGGTTTTCCTCCAACAGGTAATTCCGGGCAACCACTTCTTCTAGTGTATAAGGTGACAGAGAGTAGATTCCCGGAAGATCAATGATTTCCACTTCCTTATTTTTCCTGTATTTTCCGGTCTTTCTTTCAACTGTTACTCCTGGCCAGTTACCAACAAATTGATTGGACCCTGTTAAGGCATTAAACAGTGTAGTTTTACCAGAATTTGGATTCCCGGCAAGTGCAATTCGTAAGTTCTTCCCTTTACTCATATACTTCCTATTCTATTTCAACCATCTCAGCATCGGCTTTACGAACTGAGAGTTCATATCCTCTTACGGTAACTTCAATAGGATCACCTAACGGAGCTACTTTCCTAATATAAATATCAACTCCTTTGGTTATTCCCATATCCATTATTCTTTTCCTAATGGCTCCTCTTCCACTAACTTTTTTTACTTTAACTGTGGAGCCAATTTTTGCATCTTTTAATGTACTCATCCGAGACAAAATACTCTACGAGCTAAGTCTTCGCCTAAAGCGATCCTTGCTCCTTTAATATTTACAATCACGCTTTGGTTATTAACGGATATAACCTTTACCGGTTCTCCTACGTTAAAACCAAGATCCATTAAGTGCTTTTTAGTTTGAGCGTTTCCGCCAATTCTATTAATTGTATATTCGGTATTAATATCTGCTAATGTAATAGGCATTTCCTACTTCCTATCTAGATGTTAGATTCATTTAACATCAATGAAAAGTTTAATTCGTCTAACATTATTTGTCAAGTCAAATTTCAATGATTTTAGAATATAAATTATAAGACCTTTCAGATAAATTTCAAGTAGGCGTAACCATCTAGTTTTCGAGAAATATTTAAGACAATTTTGGCTCCTTTTGTCAGATATAATTAAAATTTCTCACATTAGATTTTCTGGAATTTTTCGATTTTTTAGTAGCTTTTAAGTTAAAATCAGTTAAATTTTAGCTTCACTCTGTATTATTAGTTTTACTAGAAGGAGTGAATGATATGAAATTATCAAGCACAAATAAAACAATTATTTTAACAATCGTATGCACTTTGGCTGTTGCCTTATTCTTTGGTGCAATTGTCTATGCATTTAGTGATGAAATCGGTATTGGAAGAATGGATCGTAGGCAAATGCAGGAAGACCGTGATGATCAAATGGAAGATGATCAAAGAGGTCCTAAAGACAATCAAGATAATTCAAGAAGAGATAATGGTCCAGATTCAGATAAAAACTTCGGTTTCAAAGATAGATCTGACTCTCGTTCTGGTCGTGACGATTTTGATAAAGACTCTATTGGTGAAATCAAATCAATCGATGGAACGAATATAGTGATCACAGTAAAATCACCTAGCAAAGATAGAGATTCTGACGACCAATCAGAAGATAAAACCTATACTGTTGCTTCGGGCGTTGATTTAACCTCATTAGCTGTTGGTGATACAGTTAAATATGAAGTAGATGATAATAACCAGATTACATCTATTGAAAAATTTGAATTAAAAGATAGATCACAAGATCAGAATAATAGAAATACTGATAACTCTGACAATCAACCAAATCAAGATAATAGACAATCAAGAAATTCAGATAATCAACAAGATCAAAAACAGACAAGTTTCTCAACTTCTGTTTAATTTTGAGCAAATGCTCAACTAGAAATAGAATATTACAATGAACAGAATGGATATGTTTAACCATGCTGCAGGACACGCAGGACGTGGCGGAATGGGATTACCACGATTATTTCACCCAATGTTTCTTGATGGAAGAATCGCAACTGCAATTATGGCAGGTCTTCTAATATACTTTACAATTCAATGGTTATTTAGAAGTGCTGGACTATATCATTTAGCTAAGAAGCGTGACATCTCACATGCCTGGTTTGCATGGATACCTTTTTTATCAAATTATATACTAGGGGAATTAGATAACGGTAAAGTTATTTTTGGAGAATCATTAGTTACAGAAGATGCTGAATTCTACCTACCACTTGTATCTCTTATATCCTTTACTATATCACTATTTGGAATGAGATCCTGGTTAGTTCAAGTTTTAATTGTTGTTATGTTAGTTTATAAAGCAGGAGCACTTTGGAGATTATTTAAGATATATAAACCTGGAAGTAGAGTCGCCTATACTATTTGTAGCTTTATCTTTGGATCCGGCTTTTTCATTTACGCTATCAGGAACGAAAAACCATTTGATGAACTTAGTACAGGACATTTAACAGTATCAAATTCTAATTTAGCTTTTGAAGGAACTTATGAACCTGTATTAAATGAAGAAAACAATTCTGAACCATCAAAAAAGCATACTGATTACGATAAGAATATTTTTAGTACAATTAACAATACAGAAAAGGAGAAAAATCGTAATAAGTATGCCGGCATTTCGGATTATCAATTATCAGAATTAGATTCTAATCCATTAAATGCAGATACTAATTATAGTGAAAATAACGAATCTATACAAGACGAAAATAAACTAGCGAATAATAACACTGTAGATGATACAAATGAATCTAATGATGAACTTCATTAAATAAGAAATCTATATTAGTTATTCAATTCTTATAAAATAAGCCCACTTTAAACGGTGGGCTCTTTAATTTTCTCATTAATTTACCTAATAAAGTGGGTCCATGGCCTGTCTGTTTCCATTGGTTCAGGTTCTATACCATGTTCTTTTGCATATTCTAAAGATTTCATAACCCATGTGAAATTTTTAGCTAAACGCTTCATAATATAAATACCTTCTTCGTCTTGTCTTGTTTCTCCTGGACCTCTACCATGTTCCATTGGCCAGTAAACAGAAGATACAACAGGCATTTGTGTAATTGTAAAATACTTTTCAAGAACGTCTAAAGCAGCAGTTGTACCAGCTCTTCTAGCAACAACACAAGCAGCCCCTGGTTTATTAGGAAGCTCGTCTTTACTAGCATAGAAAATCCGGTCCATTGCACTAATAATAGATCCATTAGGCGAAGCATAATAAACTGGAGATCCAACAATTAAACCATCTGCATCTTCCATAGCATCAATAACACGATTTACTAAATCATCATCAAAAATACATCTGTGAGTTTTATCACAACGTCCACAAGCAATACAACCATGGATACAACCTGTTCCAATCCAAAACAGTTCAGTTTCTACACCTAAACGATGGAATTCTTCTGTTAGATCATGAAGCATATCATAAGTATTTCCTGATTTATGAGGCGAACCATTAATTAAAACAACTTTCAATTTAAACTCCTTTATTTAAAATCTCTTATTACTAACTTAACATTTGTTTCTTTATTCATCTATATATCTATACTTTTAACAGTCATGTTAAGCTTAAGAAATAGCTTTTTTCTATTCTCAATTTTAAAATCATTCCTAATAGAAGTATAAATCTATTTCAAACAGTCGCAACAATTTTAACCTTCTAGTAATGTTCGAATTAAAACTAATGGAATAGTG
>CANQOZ010000118.1 GCA_947625585.1 uncultured Eubacteriaceae bacterium | reverse complement strand
TTTCTTTCTCGTTGAATTTTACGCATTTCTATAATCCTATTGGTTATGTTTTACTATTTTAACGCAAACCGGATTTGATGAGTATTTTTAAAAATAAAATTTAAGAAGTATACAAAAATACTGTTATAATTTAAAATATAACTAGAATTTAATTAAGTTTTTATCGATTTATTAATCGATAATTAATGTAGAATGAAGTAGAATGGAGGTTCTAAACAATTGGATTTTACTAATAGAAGTTTAAGTCGTTATGAACAATTATACATAAGAGGTTTCATTAGAGGATTTTCTAACACAGTTGCGGAGAAATTTCAAAATGAAATAGCTGAAAAATTAAAGAAAAAAATCAATGAACTGTTAAACACAAGTTCAATTGATGATATCGACAAATTATTGGATAAAGCTACGGATTCCTTTTACTATTATTTTGACGTTATTTCTAAAGATAAGTTCAAATCAATCGAAAATTCAGATAAAACAGAATGAGGAAATCTAAACCTGGCCATTAATTTGACCAGGTTAGAATTTTTAATTAAATTTATCATCAAACAAGGGAGCGAGAGTTCCAGGTGCTTTTAAAAACAATTCCCTTTCCTCAGCCCAATCTTCAGCTATGCTTCTAAATTGTTCATCATCAAAGAAGTCAAAATCGCCATCGATAAAGCTTTCAAAGGCGTATATTCCTCCTATATCTTCACCAGGTGCTACTCCAACTGAATCAATTAGATAAGGAAGAGGTTTATCGAACTCATCTTGATCATAGATTCCTACAAGCTCGATCGAATGATACCAATTGTCACCTAAATCGTATCTGTATTGAGCAGTTTTAAATTCAGGAAAATACTCTATTAGTCTTTTACCTATAATATCTTTAGTAGGAACGTCGTCAAAAGGATTATTTATCTTAAGATACATCATATCTACCGGTTTAAGAAAATCCTCTTTAGGCATATCTTCATCCTGCCAAACAAGAATTTCTGAAGCTTCCTTACTTTCTGGCTCATCTTTTAGTGGGAAAATGAACTCAGATATGTGGTAAGGGAATCCTGCCCAACGATATAGATGCAAAAGTAATTCATCAAAATCTGTAAAGAACATATCTCCTGGAACGGCCACTCTTCGTGTTGCCATATAAGTACCGGTATCTAGGGTAATCAAGAACTCGAATACAGGGTTCTCAGGTAATTCTTCTGGAACTTCAAGTTTTAAGTATTCACCAGAAAATGGAGTTTGGTTATAATCCCATAATTTATTCATTTCTTTCATTAACTTGTCCACTTTCTTTTGATTACGTTTCATTAAATTAGGATTATCTCTAGCTTTTTCTAGTAAATTTGTTAACTTCTCGTTGAGCTTATCGAATTTTGGTTGATATATTTCTAATGGTCTCTTTAAAACTAGAGTACACGAATCATACTGTAAAACTTGCTTATCCGGATTAAACGGATCATCACCACCTGCTATTCGAATAAACTCAGGTAATTCTAAGGCTTTAGCATTTTCTTCAAATTGAACTTCCTTTTTATTACCCGGTTTCTGATACTTTTCTAACATTATTTTAATTCTGTCTATAGGCGGAATTAATGGCGGTTGTCTATCTTGAGTATTCGCCTGAACATTCATACTTTCAATTGCATAATCAGAAACATAGTATTCCCTTGGAATATAATCTCTAAAATAAAGATGAGTAAAATTATTTTGTGATAATATAAAGTTTCCAATCGTAATTAAATACTGTGGTGGTATTAAAGTATAATTAATATTTCCTAAAAGATCTTCGTAACTTCCAATTTCAATACCATTCTCTCTTAACGTTTCAAACTCACGTTGAAATGCTTTTATAATATTTTCTTCAATATTCTTTCTCCAATTACCTTCGAGTTTATGGATAATTGAATACGTTGTTTCCGGATTTGCTAAGTATAGATAAGCATTATGATCTGGAGGAACATTCTCAATAATTGAAGCAAGCCAAAATGCATCTCCATTTATATTTTCAGTATTTTTGTTTATTTTTAAATTGCGAAATTTTCTTCTACTATCAGGTAAAAATGCGATATTCATTTATTTTCCTCTAAAAATTAGAAATAAGAATCAATACTAAGATTTATATTATTATAAACAATTAAATCTACATCATTCTTCGGTTTCAAATAACGGTGCTAAACTACAAGGGGCTCTAAGGATCATTTCTCTCTCTTTAAACCAATCATTCGCTCTCTTAACGAAATCATCTTCTTCAAAAAAATCAAAATCTCTATATATTAAGCTTCCAAAAGCTTCTGAACCTCCAGAATCTTCTATTGGTGCAACACCAGACGACTCTAGAAGATATGGGAGTGGCTTATCAAAATCATTTTGATCTTCGATACCGGCTAATTCAATTGAGTGAAACCAATTATCACCAAAATCATAACGATACTGAGCCGTTTTGAATTCAGGAAAATAATCTATTAATTTTTTACCCTTTATATCTTTTGTAGGAATCCCATCAAACGGATTATTTATTTTTAATCCTTCAAAATCTACCGGTTGTAGTTCAATTTCTTCCGGTAAATCCTCTTCTTGCCATACAAGAATTTCTGAAACTTCCTTACCTTCTGGTTTATTCTTTAGGGGAAATAAGAATTCAGACATATGATGTGGTAAACCTGTCCATCGAAAAAGATGCAAAAGTAGTTTATCAAAATCTGTAAACATCATATCTGCAGGAACAGCAATTCTCCTTGAGGCTAAGTAAACTCCTGTTCCAAGAATGATGTTGAAAATAAACACAGGCTTTTCAGGAAGAACTTCCGGAAAATCTACATAATCATATTCACCGAAAAATGGTGAAGGTTCATAAGTAATGTATTTATTAGCTTGTTTTAGTAAGCGTTCAATCTTTTTTTGATTTAATTCAGGATTTGACTCAGATTCTTCTATTAAATCTGTAACTTCCTCAGAAATTTTTTTAAGTTTTAAATAATTCGTCTCTGTAGGTTCTTTTATAAGCAGAGCTCCTTCAAATATTCTCGCCGTATCATGAAAACCATTATCATCAATTTTATAAACAGTATTTGATTTTTTTGGTAATTCCAAAGCTTTTTTATTTACTTCAAAATCAAATTCTCTTAACGGTTCTAATTCTTCATATTTTTTAAGGAGCTTTGTAATTTTTTCTTTTGGATTTTTATGGCCATCATAATCTTCATTAAGCGCTTCTTTATAATCATCAAGTTCTAAATCAGCTACAAAGTAACCTTCCGGCACATAATTATCAAAATATAAATCGTAAAAATCTTCAGTTCTTTCTCTGATTAATTCTATTTGATCAAAATGATGTTTCGGAATTGTTGTTAAGTTAATTTTATTGAGATATTCTACATATCCATCGACCGGACTTCCTTTCGTTTCTAGATTTTCAAATTCAACAAGGAAGGCTTTTTCAATATGTTCTTTAATGTTATTACGCCATTTTCCTTTTAATGGATAAATAATTGAATAATCTGTTTTTGGATTAAGCATATATAAGTAGGTCCCCCCATCTGGCGGAACATCATTTATTATTGAAGCCATCCAAAAGGAATCTTCATTTAGATTATCTAAATTTTGATTAATTTTATGGCCTTTAAACATTCTTCTATCTTCAGGTAAAAATGCGATATTCATAATTCGTTCTATATTCTAAGAAATATTAGCTCTTTTGTGTTTTAAATAAACGCTATCTAAACTGATTGAAAACGAAATATCGTTAATTCTAGATAGCTTTTTATTAAAAAAAGCCTAACCAGAAAAACTGATTAGGCAGAGTTCTATTTATCAAATACTTGTCGTATTACTTCTTTTACTTTCTCGTTCTCTTTATGCGTTCCAATTGTCAATCTGAAAGCTTCATCTTCTGGATAATATCTTACTAAAATCCCATTATCTAAGAAAGCTTTCTGAAGTTCTTTATGTCTTGGCGTTGTGAAATAGAGATAGTTTGCTTGTGAAGGAGTTACTTCAATTTCATTAATTCCATCTAGGAA
>CANQOZ010000117.1 GCA_947625585.1 uncultured Eubacteriaceae bacterium | reverse complement strand
GTTGGAGTGATTTGTGATTTAGTCGCATTTTTTGCTCCATTAAGCGAAGGATGTAAAACAGGTTTGTTAGTTTTGGTAGTATTTTAGTTCTAGGTTATACATTTATGATTTTTAATTCTGTTTATAAACCATTAAAGGATAGCAACCTGAAATAATTGAATAAGAATTTAAGAAAAATACAGAGGTGGTTTATGATGCCACCTCTTTCTTATTATCTAAAATATCTTTTAACTGATTGTAAATTCCATCTGCATCAAGATTAAATTTTTTTAATAATTCTCTTGGATAACCGGATATTCCAAATTGATCTTTAATTCCAATACGATTTACTTTAACAGGATTAATAGATGAAAGCTCCTCAGATACAGCTCCTCCTAATCCACCAATAACATTGTGTTCTTCAACTGTAACTACTTCACCAGTTTTAGAAACGGATTCGTTAATTAAATCAATGTCTAACGGTTTAATTGTCGGCATATTGATTAATTCAACAGAATAGCCTTCATTATTGAGCCTTTTAACTGCCTCTAAAGTATTTGCAACAAGCGATCCTGTAGCAATAACAGTCAGGTCATCACCTTCTACTAGAATGTTCCCTTTACCAATTTCAAACTCATAAGTATCTTCATCATGAATAATGGGAACTGGTAAAACGGATAAACGTAAATAAACTGGTCCATTATAATTCTCGATTGCTTTTAATGCTTTTTTTGTTTCAACAGAATCAGACGGCGAAATAACTACCATGTTAGGTATTATTCTCATTAGACCAATATCCTCTAAACATTGATGTCCAGCACCGTTTTGTCCTGCAGTTAAACCACCATGAGTTGTAACGATCTTTACATTTAAGTTTGGATAGCAAACGGAATTTCTTACCTGCTCAAATGCTCTTCCAGCAGCATACATTGCAAAAGTTGAAGCAAACGGAATTTTTCCAGCAGCAGCTAATCCTGCACTGACTCCTAAGAGATTTTGTTCAGCTATGCCGAGATCAATAAAACGGTCAGGAAACTCATTTTTAAATAAGTTAGTTCTAGTTGTTACTGATAAATCGGCATCCAGTACAATAATATCTTTATTTTTCTTACCGAGTTCTATGATTTCTTTACCATAGGTATCTCTAGTTGAAATTTCCTTCTCCATAAGCCTCACCTTAATCGCAGTATTTTCTATTTAATACCCAGCATTTCATCCTGCTTACGTCGTAGATGAACAATAAAATTATCTTCATCTAAAATGACATCATCGTAAGTGATTATTTCTCCTTCTTTAACATCATTTTTCAGAATAGTCTTGTTATTAATTAACCCAAGTGGTAGAGCATTTAACCTGTCAGCTTCAGGAGCTTCTATAAAAGTTCCTCTAAAGGTATAACCGCCGATTTCGTCAAAGGCTTCACCTTTCTTTAAATCTTTTTTTGCAACAGCAACAGTTTCAGCCACTCTACCTTCTCTGGGAATGATTGTCGGTTCTCTATCTATAACAGCTTTTGCAACTGTCATTGGTGTCTCCAGCGAAGTTAGATGGTAAGGTCTAAATAATACATAATTTGGACCAGGCATTTTTAGGTAATCAAGAATCCCCGTAACGTCTTCTTGGTCAGAGTCAACAATTATGAATACACCAGGTGCTAAACCTCTAATATATTCAACTACTTTATAGTTGTTTAAAATTCCACCCTCTTCTTTTGTGCTTAAAACTTGAGCTAAGTTATCAAGATTAGCTTCGGCACCATGGGCTCCTACAATGTCTGGTTTAAAACCGGAAGCATTAGCCATTGCAGTCATTTCAACCATAGTTTTTGTTCCATCAACAAAGGAACAAATCATTTTAGGAGAAGCTCCAATTTCATGAGCATAATCAGCAACTTTATCTGGAGTTGACGTTAAGTCCGGTTCATTGTTTTTACCTTTACCAATAACTTTTACATCAAAACCAAGCCCTTTAGCATAGTCATACATTTCAATAACAGCACCAGGTTCATCGCCAGCTGAGCCGGTGTAAATGACTCCTTTATCATCAGCCATTTTCTTTAATATATGACCAACGCAGACATCAGTTTCAACATTTAACATAACGATGTCTTTACCTGCTTCAATTGCATCTACTGCTACTTTGGATCCAACCTGGGGAACTCCAGTCGCTTCAATAACACAGTCAATGAGATCAGCGTTAGTTGCAATATCAACATTTGTCGTTGCGACAAATTTACCCTGTACCAAAAGGTTATTGGCTTCGCCTATTGTTTGAGCGACAGCAAAGTCCTCGTCCTTTTTATAACCTGCTCTTTCATAAGCTTTAATAACATGGTCAATATTTCTAGCAACAAGTACGCTTGGATTCATTCCAACCATTCTGTTCATCTGGGATACTAAACCTTTTCCCATTTGGCCAGCACCAACTATGGATGTTCGTATTGGATTTCCTTGATCTTCGCGCTCTTGAAGTTTTACTGACATATTTATCATAAGACTACCTCATTAATTACTATCAGTTAATTCTTTCACATAATCAATAAGTGGAACCGTCTTCTCAATTGAAGAGTGATCAAAAGAGTCACTCATTAACTCAGCTTGTTTTAATGTCTCTTCTTTTTGATGAGGTTTCATTTTTAAAAATTTGGCAAAAGCTTTAACCAGATTCCTCTCAATGATATTCATCTGATCATACTTCAAACCAGATTGAAGGTAAAAGTGGGGTAGTGTTTCATTCATAAATGTTAAATTTTCTTTCCAGATTTTATCGATCTCTTTGGTTGCTGTATCCGGAGCGGCACCCGTTACATAGAGAATAAAGTCAATGTCTGGATTATCTTTTACATAAAATTTAATAGCGTTTATTTTATCAATTTGGCCAGCAACGATTCTTGAACCAAAAATGACGACATCGAACTGTTTGATCATATCAAAGTCGAACCTATCCCAGCTAACCATTTCAGCATGCAGATCAACCGCTATGTCATAAGCATACTGCTGGGTAAAACCAGTTTTTGAAATATATATTACAATTATTTTTTTATTCATAACCTTTTAAAGTTTAAACGTTTACAATCGGAACGTCTTTTCATAAAATTATACCAAATAGTTTAAGGTTCTGCGTTAATTGTTGTAAACGGTTCAAAATCGTAACAAAAGGAAAGCCAACTAAAATTAAGCTCTATAACATTTTTTAACAACTTTTTAATTTAGAATTCCCAATTTATCCCTATTAGATTATAATTATGAAAAAAATAACTAGAATTTATTTTGAGGTTAAAATGAGATTTACACTGCCTAGGGATATCTATTATGGACCAGGTACATTAGAAGAATTAAAAAATTTAGATGGTAAAAAAGCAATGTTAGTTGTTGGTGGTGGTTCAATGAAACGTCAAGGTTTCTTAGATAAAGCTGTTCAATATTTAAAAGATGGTGGAATGGAAGTTGAACTTTTTGAAGGAGTTGAACCGGATCCATCCGTTGAAACAGTTATGAAAGGTGCTGAGGCAATGCGTGAATTTGAACCTGATTGGATCGTTTCTATGGGCGGTGGATCCCCAATTGATGCTGCTAAAGCTATGTGGGCATTCTATGAATATCCTGATGTTACATTTGAACAACTGATCACTCCATTTAGCTTCCCAGAATTAAGACAGAAAGCAAAATTTGCTGCTATTCCTTCTACATCTGGGACAGCAACAGAAGTAACTGCTTTTTCAGTAATAACAGATTATGATAAGGGAATAAAATATCCATTAGCAGATTTTAATATTACTCCTGATATTGCTATTGTTGATCCTGATTTAGTAGCCGGACTGCCACAAAAACAGATCGCTTATACTGGAATGGATGCTCTAACACACGCTATTGAAGCTTATGTTTCAACACTAAATAGTCCTTATACTGATCCATTGGCACTTCAAGCTATTGAAATGGTAATTGATGACATCCAAAATTCTTACAATGGCGATATGGATGCTAGAGAACAGATGCACTATGCACAATGTTTAGCAGGTATGGCTTTTTCTAATGCACTTCTAGGTATTGTTCACTCAATGGCCCACAAAACAGGAG
>CANQOZ010000116.1 GCA_947625585.1 uncultured Eubacteriaceae bacterium | reverse complement strand
GAATCTTTGCTTAGCATAAAACGGGCTGGAGCTGATATAATAATTACATACTTTGCTAAAGAGTTACCTGAATTAATAAAGAAATATCAAGAAACATGAAGAAAGCAATAATAATAGCAACTTTTGGTTCGACATATCTTGATTCTTTGTATAATTCTTTAGAGCCACTAATTACTGATATAAAAAACAAATATCCCGATTTTGATATTTTCATAGGATTTACTTCAAAATTTATTAAAGATTTTCTTGAAAAAAATGGGATTAAAATTCAATCAATTAGTGATATTCTAAATGAATTAGTAGATTCAAATTATAATAATGTTATAATTTTTGCTAACTTCTTAATTCCAGGAACTGAATATAATAAATTATTAAAAACAGTTCAAAATTTTAAAGTAAAGTTTAATAGAATTGAATTAAGAAACCCTTATTTAAATTCTAATAAATCGCTGAAAGATATTTCAGAGTTTATAATTAACCAGAATAATTTGAATAGTAATAAATTTTATTTATATATGGGTCACGGTAGTAACCATCCTGGAAATAAGATGTATGAGAGCCTAAATAATGAATTTAAAAAGAAATCAATAGAAAATATAAGAATCGCTTGTATAGATGGAAACACTAATTTCAAATCTTTAATTAGTTCAAAAATTTTAGAAAATTATAAGGAGATTGAACTTAAACCATTTATGTTAATTGCTGGAGATCATGTTAAAAATGATATGATTAAAAATGAAGATTCTTGGTTAAACCAATTAAAGAGTTTGGGGTTTAATGTCAACTATAAAGAAGAACCTTTATTAAAGTATAAGGAATTTAGAAAGTTGATATTAAAATGACTAATCAAGTATACTTTGTTGGAGCAGGTTCTGGCGATCCCGAACTGTTAACAATAAAAGCTAAAAGATTAATTGACTCAGCTGATACAATTATTTTTGCTGGTTCTTTAGTTAATACTGAAATTTTTAAAGATATAAAGAATGGAACAAAATTAATTGATTCATCGAATCTTCATCTTGAAAAGATTATTAACATAATTAAAGATGATTATTTAAGAAATAAAAAAATTGTTCGAGTTCAATCTGGGGATCCTACAATTTATGGAGCGATTCAAGAACAATGTAATCTTTTGGATAACTTAAATATTCCATATGAAGTTGTTCCAGGTGTTTCATCATTTACAGCATCAGCTGCAAGACTTAAAAAGGAATTAACGGTTCCGGATGTAACTCAGACGATAATAATAACAAGAATATCAGGAAACACTACTGTACCTGAGATGGAAAAATTAGAAGAATTAGCAAAACATCATTGTTCGTTAGCTTTATTTCTATCTGTCCAACACGTTAAAAAGGTACAAGAATCCTTATTAAAAGTACTCAAACCAGATACTAGAGTAGCTTTGATATATCATGTTAGTTGGCCTGATGAAAAGGTTATTATTACAAATCTTAGTGATTTAGTCACTACTGCAAGAAAGTATGATCTCAAAAAATCAACAATGATTTTAATTGGACCATTCTTGGAGAATCAAAATAAAGCTTCAAAATTATATGAAAAAGGATTCACTTATTAGACAGGAATCTAAGCTAATCTTAAACTCAGATAATGCATGTATTGTTTCTATAACAAAACAAGGTAATGAATTAGCAAAATTAATTAAAAATAAAGTAACAACTAGAAAGGGTTCGTTAAAAAGTTATACATTAGAAAAATTTAAAACAAAAAACTTTCATTTAATTAAAAATTTAGATCTTTTTTTCAGAGAAGCATTTGATAAATTTGATACAATTATAGCAATAATGGCTACAGGAATTGTTATTAGAAAAGTTGCTTCTTTATTAAATTCAAAATTAGAAGATCCAGGTATTATAGTTTTAGGTGTAAATGGAAAAAATGTTATAAGTTTGATTTCAGGTCATCATGGGCATGCCAATGAAAATACTATAATTTTAGCGGAAGCCATTAATAGCAATCCTGTTATTACAACAGCATCTGACAATTTAGATTTAATGTCAGTTGATATGATTGCTGAAGATTTAAATACTAAAATTGTAGATTATTCGGCTGCTAAAAGGGTAACGAGTAAAATAATTGAGGGAAAATCTATTACAATTTTTTCTGATTATAAGCTTCCTGAGAGTTATAATAGTTATATTATTAAAGATATTAATTCGATTTCATCAAATGAGAATGGAAATATTATAATTTCAGAAAGAAGTGATCTTAATTACTCAAATTGGGATACAGTCCAACTATATCCAAAAAATATCACAATCGGTATTGGAACAAAAAAGAATATTGATAGTGATCTAGTTATAAGTAAAATTGAAAAATTACTTAAACTAAACAATATAAGTAGCTATTCAATTAAATCATTAGCAACCATAGAAGAAAAAAAAGAGGAAAATGGAATTATTAAAGCTAAAAATAATTTCAAAACAAAATTAGAAGTGATAGATAAAAAAGAAATAATTAAAGTTGAAAATCAATTTCAAACATCAGATTTTGTTAGAAAAACTGTTGGAGTTGGTTCTGTAAGTGAAGCCTGCGGTTATCTTGGTAGTAATAAAGGTGATCAAATAGGCGAGGTTTTAAAAGAAGATGGGGTTAGTCTTTCTTTATGGAGAAGAAAGAGCATAAACTAAGTTTAGTCGGATTAGGCCCAGGAAACATTGATAATTTAACATTAAAAGCATTTAATACTTTAAAAGATAGCGATGTTATTATTGGGTATGCTTCATATATAAAGTTATTAAAAGAGATACCGGAACTTGATGGGAAAAATATTATAGCTTTTCCAATGAAAACTGAAGAAGAAAGATGCTTAACAGCTCTTGAGTTAGCAAAAGATGCTGATGTTTGTTTAGTGAGTTCTGGTGATACTGGAATATATGGTCTAGCTAGTTTAGTATTAGAAATTATCGACGAAGAAAATTTAAATATAGAATTACATATAGTTCCTGGGATAACTGCTGCTATAGCTTGTTCATCTCTAGTTGGAGCTCCGTTAGCTAACGATTTTTGTTGTATAAATCTATCCGATCAACTTACTGATTTTGAGATAATAAAAAAAAGGTTAGAGGGAGCAATCGAAGGGGATTTTGTTATTACATTATATAATCCTTCAAGTAAAGATCGATATGAACAATTTGAAGATATTATTCATCTTTTAATAGAAAAGCTTGGTAATAATATTCCAATAGCAGTTGTTAAAAATGCTTATAGAGAAAATCAAGAAACTTATCCTTTGTTATTAAAGGATTTACAACCCGACGAAATAGACATGAATAGTTTAATTATTATTGGAAATTCGCAAACGGTTATTAATGAAAATAATGAGAATGTTTACACAAAAAGGGGTTATAAGTGATCCTATTGATTGGTGGTACAACTGAAGCTCGGAAGTTTTCTGAATTTTTAAATAAAGAAAACATAAATTATTTTTATTGTGCTGCAAGTCAAACTGGGGCCTCTCTTGTAAATAACAACTATATTTCTTCTCAAAAACTTTCATTTTCAGAATTAAAAGATTTAGTTAAAGGTAATGGGATTACCCATATTTTTGACTTGACTCATCCATATGCTAGTGAAATAAAAAGCAATGCAAGTCAAGTTGCAGAAATATTGGGTATTCCCTATATTTTTTATACGAGACCTTCAAAAAATATCACTGATAATAGGATTGTATTCTTTAAAACTACAGAAGAAATTATAAAATACTGCTTAAAATCAGCTGGAAATATATTCTTAACTACAGGGACTAAGAATTTAGAGTATTGGAAGAATTTTAATAAAAATAGATTATTTGTTAGAACACTACCAATTATATCTAGTATTAAAAAATGTGAAGAAGTTAAAATAAAGCCTCAAAATATTATAGCTGAATTTGGCCCATTTTCATATGATGAAAATATCTTAGCATTTAAACATTTCAATATAAAATATTTAGTAACTAAAGAGAGTGGAGATGAAGGTGGATATAATGAAAAAATTCAAGCCGCTCTAGACTTAGATATAATTCCTCTCGTTTTACTTCGTCCTGAACCATCTTCAGAAATTAACGGATTTCGTTTCACCGATTTAAAAGATTTAATGAATTATGCCAAACACAAGATCAACTAAGAATTTAATGATTCAAGGAACAGCTTCATCAGCC
>CANQOZ010000115.1 GCA_947625585.1 uncultured Eubacteriaceae bacterium | reverse complement strand
AAAATTTCTGAATTAAAAGAGGATCAGCTCTTCTTTGGACAGTTCCAGAACTCTAAATATACAAGTTCAAAATTCTTAGCAGAACGAGCTATTCTAGAAGAAGTTGCAGATGGTTTAAATGCCAAGATCATGCGTGTAGGTAATCTTGCTCCACGTGAGAGTGACGGTGAATTCCAGGTAAACTTTACAACGAATACATTTATGGGAAGACTCAGGGCCATATCTCAGCTTGGTTATTATACATTTGATTCAATGGATAATAAGTTTGAACTCTCACCGATTGACTATGTTGCTAAAGCAATTTTAAAACTTGCAGAATCACCAAAAGAGAATACTGTTCTTCATCCATTTAATAATCATAGCTTATTAATGAATGATCTTTATAATCAACTCGAATCCATTGGTAAACCTGTTTATGGTATGGAAAGAGAGGATTATGCTGAAGTAGTTAAAGAAGCTCTGGAAGAACCTGAAATGGCTAAAATTTTATCAAGTTTTATAGCTTATGAGAATTCGGCCCACGGTAGAGAAATTTACAGTGTCACTAAAAACAATGATCTAACTATGCAGATGTTATATCGACTCGGTTTTAACTGGCCGGTTACTTCAAGCGACTATATGAAAAAGTTCTTGCATAGTCTTAGCGATATGCTATTCTTTGACAGATTATATTAAAGACAAGCACTTAGAGATAATTGTCTCTAAGTGTTTTTTAGTTTAGTGATTTTCTGGCTTAATAAAAATTTTTGGATTACGAACTTTATCTTTACCGAGCTAGTAAAATTTACACTTCATAATTTGTTTGATAAAATACTCAACCTAACTTAGAATTAGCTATTAAAACAAAAGAACAAGCGATTTTCGATTCTGAAGACGTACTGAGTGTAAACGTTTACACTCCAAACGTCGAAGGTGATTGAATTAAAATAAAATTCTGAGTGTTGATGAATTGTGGAGTTATCGTTTGCAATTTAAAAATAGACCTATTTTAACGTGAACTTTTAGTTAAAACTTGGTAAAATTCTAATGTTAGAAAACTTTATTATGAAAATGGAAGGAAACGTCTTATGGCAATTCTCCAAAATATTATTCTCGCTATCTTAATAATATCAAGTATTGTCATGATTGCAGCAATATTGATATTACCGCCCAAAGAAAATAGTATGGGTCAAGCCATAGGTGGTAGTGAAGATTTAAACTTATTTGGAAAGAAAAAATCATACGGGCTAATAGCGCTGCTAGAACGTACCGTCATAACGTCGGCATCCGTATTTATGGTAGCCGCTTTTGTATACAACGTACTCATAAAATTTGTAGATTAAATAACAACGACGTATCAATTGGCCAGTAAATGGTCATTTTTTTTTGCTCCATTGGAGGTTTAAATGAATTTAATCTGGACTGCGCCAAGCATAGGAATCATCTCCCTCATCTGTGCAGGATACTATGCTTTCCGTGTTAAGGTTATGCCTACCGGAAATAAGCGCATGCAAGAAATCGCATCGTTTATCCACCAGGGTGCAATGGCATTCCTGGGGAGGGAATATCGTGTTATCGGTATATTCGCAGCTGTCTTGTTTCTTGTGCTTTGCTTTACACCTGGACTTGGCTGGAAAGTAGGAGTTTCCTTTTTGATGGGAGCTTTATTATCGGTTTTAGCCGGTTTTATAGGAATGCAGGTAGCTACTAAAGCTAATGTCCGAACAGCAGAGGCTGCACAAGAATCAGGATTAAAGGAATCACTTCGCTGTGCGTTTAGCGGTGGTGCGGTTATGGGACTTTGTGTTGTTGGTCTCGGAATCTTTGGATTATCGGTATGCTACTTAATTTTTAGACAACCTGAAATTGTAACAGGATTTGGACTTGGTGCTTCATCGATGGCCCTATTCGGGCGTGTTGGTGGTGGAATATACACTAAAGCAGCCGACGTTGGCGCTGACTTAGTTGGTAAAGTTGAAGCTGGTATTCCTGAAGACGATCCAAGAAATCCTGCTGTTATAGCTGATAACGTTGGAGACAACGTCGGTGATGTTGCTGGAATGGGTGCTGACCTTTATGAATCTTATGTAGGATCCATTATTTCTGCAATGACTCTAGGAGCTCTTACAACAGGTTTTAGTGGAATTAATGCAGTGCTGTTTCCACTTTATTTAGCAGCAGCTGGTATTGTCTCTTCAATAATCGGAACTTTCTTTGTCAAGGTAACCAAAACAGGATCTCCACAAAAAGCCCTTGATATGGGCACATATATAGCCAGTATTTTAGCTATTATTCTTTCATATTTTTTATCTGTAACTGTATTAGGTAGTTACTATCCTTTTATTGCTATAGCTAGTGGACTCTTAATTGGAATTATCATCGGAAAAGTTACCGAATATTATACGAGCGACCGATACAAACCTGTAAAGCATATTGCTGAACAAGCAGAAACCGGTGCAGGAACCGTTATTATCTCTGGTCTAGCTGTTGGTATGCGTTCAACTGCTATTCCAATAATTGTTATCTGTATTGGTATCTACGCTTCTTACTGGGCCCTTGAACGAACAGGGATTGGTAATGGATTATACGGAATCGCTATTTCAGCTGTTGGAATGTTATCAACTGCAGGAATGACAATCGCTGTTGATGCCTACGGTCCAATCGCTGACAATGCTGGTGGTATTGCTGAAATGAGTGATCTACCGAGAGATGTTAGAAAAATTACTGACAGTTTAGACTCCGTTGGTAATACAACAGCTGCTATCGGTAAGGGTTTCGCTATTGGTTCCGCTGCTCTAACAGCTCTAGCACTTTTTGCTTCTTATGCCCAAACTGTTCACTTAAATGGTATTAATATCTTAGATCCAAATGTCATAATCGGACTTTTAATTGGTGCTATGTTACCGTATTATTTCTCGGCTTTGACTATGGAATCGGTAGGAACAGCTGCCTTTAAGATGATTGAAGAAGTAAGGAGACAGTTTAAGGAACATCCTCAAATTATGATGGGACGTGAAATTCCCGATTATAAACGTTGTGTTGATATCTCAACAACAGCTGCTTTAAAGGAAATGTTAATCCCTGGACTGATGGCGGTTATCGTACCGTTAGCTGTTGGTCTTATCTTAGGTGCAAACGCTTTAGGTGGGCTTCTTGCTGGAGGTGTCACAACTGGTGTTCTAGTTGCTATTCAAATGGCAAACTCAGGTGGTGCCTGGGATAATGCTAAGAAGTATATTGAATCGGGACACTTCGGTGGTAAAGGTAGTGCAGCTCATAATGCCGCTGTTATCGGTGATACCGTTGGAGATCCATATAAAGATACTTCAGGTCCATCAATTAATATTTTAATTAAGTTAATGACAATCGTAGCAGTGGTTTTTGCTCCATTGTTTATGTAATATAACTCACCCGGATTTTCCGGGTTTTTTTATACCTGATTTTCCCAACTATTTGAATCAATAAAGCTAAATAGCTATAATATTAGAGGTATTCCTAGTAAATTACTGCGAATTAAGCAATATGAAAATTACAACAAAGTCGCATTACGGTTTAATGGCTATGTGTGAACTTGCACGCAGATATGGCCAGAAACCAGTATCTGTTCGTCAAATAGCTGAACTGCAGAATTGCTCTAATTCCTATATGGAACAAATTTTTGCCCTGCTTAAAAAAGCAGGTTTAATTCAGAGTAATCGTGGAGCCTATGGTGGGTATACACTAACTAAGCCACCCGAAGAAATCTCAATGGGGGAAATTATTACT
This sequence comes from uncultured Eubacteriaceae bacterium, assembly GCA_947625585.1. GTDB lineage: Bacteria > Bacillota > Clostridia > Eubacteriales > Eubacteriaceae > CANRHG01. The sequence continues at coordinate 425 of CANQOZ010000115.1, read as the reverse complement.
ACGTTAGAAGGGCCTATTGGGTTTACAGATTGTTCGAGTGGGGACGAGTCGAACTGCTCTAATCAACACAATTGTAGTTCACAAGCATTTTGGCAAGAACTTCATGAAAATATAAATAATTTTCTAGAAGAGAAGAAATTATCAGAATTTATAAAGGATTAGGAGAGAACATTTGAAACGAATCTACTTAGACAATGCAGCGACAACTCCAGTAGATGAACGAGTTCGTGATGTAATGCTGCCAGTCCTAACGGAAGGGTTTGGTAATCCGTCTTCCATTTACCAGGAAGGAAGGGAAGCCAGTAAGTTAGTTGAAAAGGCAAGGAAGCAAGTAGCTGATTTGATCAATGCCAGTCCACAAGAAATATTTTTTACTGGAAGCGGAACGGAAGCTGATAACTGGGCACTTAAAGGAGTAGCTGATA
>CANQOZ010000114.1 GCA_947625585.1 uncultured Eubacteriaceae bacterium | reverse complement strand
TCGATGTTTTCAGCTTTGAGCCTAACCGTTAGGGCTTAATGTGGATATCCGAAATATCCCTTTTAAAGTAACGGTATGAGAGAGAAGTTGTGGATGGCAGCTTCCAAGAGCAGCAATGTAGCAGAAAGTAACCATTTCACGCTGCTTATTATCGAGTCCAGTTCTTGTATAGAAATCTCCAAAGCAATGGCTAACAAGGTAGAAGTTAACATGAGCTCTTTCGGCTGGAGCTGTTTTTAAGAAATCCTTCATTTGTGGTCCAAAAAGTTCAACCTGTTTAGCATTTCCTGCTTCAGCTCTCTTTGATTCATCTTCTACTGTCTTTTGGCTTTTAATTGGAAGTTCTAACTTTTCTTCAGCTAGAAAATCATTTAAAACTTTAAAGAAAGAAATAGTAGTCCCAATCCCAACATAAGCGGTTGATTGATATAGGATTTCCTTCATTTCAATAGGAGTTACTCCCATACGTAAGCTCACAGGTAGTACGAGTTCATACATATCGAGGGCATCAAGACCTATTAGAGTTGCCTGAATTACAATAAATTTAGTTTTGTCATCAAGTTTAGGACGTTTTAGAACATCATTAATAGCAAATCGTTCGAATATTTCCTGAAAATCTGGATCATCCGCAAAAATTTTTGGATCCTTTAAAAAATCATTAACATTTTTAACGTCGTTTAAAGACATAAACCCTCCATTTGTTAAAATAGTACATTATTTAAAATTATTCGGAGTTTGAATTGAAGTTAAAACAAAATCGTCTCGTCATAAAAGTAGGAACCTCTACGATTACCAACGAAAATGGTTCAACTGATTTTAGAGCTATTGATAATTTAGCTATGGTGTTGTCTGATTTGCAGAATAAAGGTTATGAAATTATTCTCGTGTCATCTGCAGCTATTGCTCTAGGCTTTTCCCATCTAGGATTTAAGGAAAGACCAACTTCTATCCGAATGTTACAAGCTTCTGCTGCTGTTGGACAGAATAAGCTTATGTCTTATTATAATAAGTGTTTTAATGATTATGATAAGACAATCGCCCAGATTTTACTTAGTGCAGAAGATATTCTTGATGATGAAAAAGAAGCTAATTTAATAAATACATTTGAAGCATTATTAGAGAAGAATGTAATACCTATTGTAAACGAAAACGATTCTGTTAATTTCACTGAAATCGAATCGGAAGACAAACTATTTGGAGACAATGATTTATTGTCTGCTATTGTAGCTAATCTAACTAGAGCTGGTAAATTAATTATTCTATCTGATATTGATGGTTTCTTTGATAAAGATCCAAGACTTTATCCAGATGCTCAAATAGTCCATTTAATTGATGATATAGAAGATGACAGGTTCTTAGATTCAGCTGGCGGAGCAGGGTCTCGACGTGGAACAGGTGGAATGATGACAAAAATTCAGGCAGCAACACTAGCTCATAACCAGGGAATTGACACGATTATAACAAACGGTCGTAAGCCTAAAAGTCTTTATGAAATACTCCAAGGAGAGGAAGTAGGAACTTTAATTTTAGGAAACAAGGATATTCTAAAACTTTAGAACTCGAACTTAAAAAAGATCTTATTCAATTTACTTCAAATTAAAGCCCATAATCATAAGGTTAAATTAAAATAACTAGTTCCAATCGGAACTGGTTACACTAATGAATAATTGACTGAACGTTAAACTTAATAGTTTTGATTTGTTTCTGATTTAGAATTTTCGGTTTCCATAAGATTTAGCATCTCCGGTATTATTGAAGATAGATCTCCATCGATTCCAATTGATTTTGATACTATTTCTGGTGCTATATAAATCTGGCCTTTATTAAATGTGACATAATTGGCATTTGGTTCAGCATAAGCTATCTGCATTAATGGAGCTTTGATCATTTGATTATATGGTCCAATACCAAGTTCAAGAATCAGGAGCTTCTTATTATGGTATTTTTCTAGAAATTCTTGAAAGTTTTGATAACGCTTATTATAGTTATTATCTTGAAAAAAGAAGTGACCATCTGGTAGATGTGGTTTTAAAACAGAACCACAATGAGAACATTTCGGGAGATATTCGTCAGGAATCTCAGTTCCTACCTCATGTTTTAGCATTTCATCGATCAGTTCTTCTCCATCTATAACTTCACCATAACAAAGATTAGGACAATACATTTCAGTAAGATTACCTTCTAATTCAAATACTTTATCAGGTTTAAATCCTGCTTTTTGAAAATGACCGTCTGTATTAGAGGTTAAAATGAAATGAGGTTTGTCTTTTACTAATTCATGTAGCTCTTTCATTAATGGTGTTTCTGTAGAGTAGTTTTGGGCCATTCTACCAATGTAGCTCCACATTTCGTTATCTGTATTATTAGCAGTCATAGCTCCCTGAAGAGCACTTCTAATCCCATATTTTTCTCGAAAATCACCGAATACTTTTTTAAAGCGATCGTCATCGGCAAAAATGTTGTAGCCCTCTGAAATCGAGAGGCCGTTACTTGCTCCAATTAAAATAGCATCGGAATCTTTGATCATTTCAACTATTGTTTCAAGATTGTTCATTTTCATCACTTAATTTCTCTGAATCTTTTAAAGCCAGTGCATCTTTAAAAACTTTTGCAATATCTTCTGGTATGGCCATTCCCTTATCTTTAATAGCTACTGGTAGTAGAGCATCTTTTGGATTAATTGTTATATAGTAAGCATTATCCAGATTATAGGTTAAATTCCAAAATGGTTCCTGAATAAACATCGGTGTCATTCGTCCTACACCTAATTCAAGAAATAGAATCTTTTTGTCCTGATTTTCCTGGATAAATTTTTGAGCTTTTAAATGTTCATTAATGTATTTACTACCTTCTAAGAAAACAGGAGAACGAGCCCATGTGTCTAATTGAGCTCCGCAATTTGGACAACGAGGAATAAGTTCAGTTGGAATTTCCAGATTTTCATCAATATTTTCTTCTAAATTATCCACAATATCTTTAGCTTCATATAATTTGTCCTGACATCTTTTACTACACTGAAAATACCGAAAATCACCCTGAATAGCACTGATATTTTCAGGCGGAAAAACTCTCTCTATTTGAGAATCCTGATTTGTTGTAATTATATGAACTGGTTTATTTTCAAGTAATTTATAAAGATCATGATAAGTTTCACCAGTTTCCGCATTTAAAATCATTGAAAGGAATCGGGCAGTAAAGGCCCATCTTTCTTCATCTTTCATATATGGATAGTAAGCTCCGTCAAAAGTACAGTGATAACCGTATTTATCTTCAAAATCACTAAAGTTTTCAACAAAATCATCATCTCTAACGTAATAATGTTTAAAACCGGCAGCTGCTGATAAACCTGAAGCAGCACCGACAACAATTGCATCTGCTTCCTCTATATGTTTAAGTAATGACTTAACTTCTTCCTCATAAACGTCATTCTGGTTTAGATTCATTTCAAATCCTTTCTAGTTGAATTTATATTTAAAACATCTTAGTGTTATTTTTTAAATTACAGCTAGAATACTATAATACCTATTTCTAAAATTGTCAATGGCTGATATAATAAAAAATACAGCAAAGGATGATTTATGAAGTATTCAACAAAACTAAGTGATGCTATCCATATCATGGTCTATATTGCTTTAAAAAAGGATTCGGATTTATCTAGTACTGCAATTGCTGAAAGTGTTAAAACGAATCCGGCTTTTGTCAGACAAATTATGGCAAAATTAAAGCAGGCAGGTTTAATAAAAACAGTAGTAGGCCATGCTAAACCTATTTTGGCTAAACCGGAAGATAAAATTACACTTTTGGATGTTTATAAAGCTGTAGAAGGGAATAAACCACTTTTACATCTTGATACTCATACAAATCCGGATTGTGGAGTTGGAGTAAATATTCAAAATGCGCTTCAGGATTACTACGATGAGATTCAAAGCAAAATAGAAATGGAAATGTCAGAGATAACTCTTAAAGATATTATTAATTCCTTTCATAGTAAGGTCGATAAGGAGGGTCAAAATATTGGATAGTTTAACAGTAGATATTCTGTATATAAGCTATCTGAAAGAGCATAATTAATATTCATATGCGCATAGTTCTTTAAACGTTTACACTAAAAACGTTTTTGAATGTAAACGTTTATAAAAATAGTCGCTTATTTCATAGTAAGAAAGTAGCTTAA
>CANQOZ010000113.1 GCA_947625585.1 uncultured Eubacteriaceae bacterium | reverse complement strand
TCCTGCTGCTAGAGTTTCTCTTAAAGGTGCCTCATTACCATGTTCACGATAACCTCTTTTATGAAGCCCACTTCCTGTAGTATCAAGTTCTAATGTAACTTTATCTTTTAGAATTCGAATAAAAATTGGAAAACGTGCTCCAGTTTCAGTCAACATTGTAGTGTTATAAGCTTTCATTAGACTATCAACTACAGCTTTTTTAACAATTCTCTGGCCATCAGACTTAGAGTACAATTTTGATTTAACACTACTGATCTTACTAGCTGGGAAATTTCCATTTTCAGGAATATATTCACTCCAGTTAAGAGCTTTTGTTCTTTCATAAAGTTCATCAAAGCTAGTAGCGGTAAATTCACCTACATTAATTAAAACTCGGTCTGCTGTTCTCAACCAGAGATTTGCTAAGATGATTGACTCAAGATTTCCTTTAAAATTGACTCTTCCATTTTCAGTAGAAGTGATTTCAAATCCTAATTTTTTAACTTCTTGTTTTAAAACAGTTTCAAGTCCAAACGCACATGTTGCTATAAGGTTGTATTCCTTGTCCATTTATAATTCTTTTAATTCAGAATCTCTACCATAGACGTAAAGATAACTGTATCCTTTGTCTTTAGCTTTGTTTATTTGTTTACCCAGATTTTTCTTCTTATTAGCCATACTAACAACATAGCCTTCAGCTCTAAACTTATCAGCTACACTTATAACGTCAGCCATGTTGTCCTTATTAGCATCACAAAGTAGTAATACTTTCTTAACGGGTTCAGACTCTAATTCAACAACATTCATTAAAATGTCTACGAGACGTTCAAAACCAATGGAAAAGCCGACTGCCGGCTCACTCGTTTTACTGGTTTTGCCGATCATATCATCATATCGTCCACCACCAGCGATTGATTTAGCATCCTCTCCCCATTTGATCTCAAAAATTGGACCTGTATAATATCCCATTCCTCGAACTAGAGAGAAATCAAATTCAATTTTATATTTGCCATCTGAAGTTTCATTGACTGCTTTAATGATTCGTTCTAAGTTAGAGCACGTTTCATCAAGTCCAGTTAATTTCTTGACTTCTTCTAAGGAAATATCTTGAGCTTTGTTAACAAGTTCGGTAATTTTTTCTTTATTTAAACCTTTTGAAACTAATTCGTCTATAACTTTATCTTTACCGATTTTGTCTAACTTATCTAAGCTAATAGCAATCGTTCCAACTTGATCCTTATCAAATCCAAAACTTTCAATATAAGCATTAAGAAGTTTTCTATCACTTAAGTGAATTACAAAATTATCTAAACCAACTTCAAGTAAAGCTTTGGATATCGTATGGATTAAATCAATTTCAGCACCTATAGTGTGATCGCCGATAATGTCGATATCACATTGTTTAAATGAACGGAAACGTCCCTTTTGTGGACGTTCTGCTCTGTAAACGTTACCAATCTGTATGCTTTTGAATGGGTTCTCCAGACTTTCCTTATTATTAGAGTAATATCTTGAAAGCGGTAGAGTTAAATCGTAGCGTAAACCTGTATCACATAAATCACTAACAGTACTGTTTTCAGTAGGTTTAAATTTCTTACCACGTTTAGCAATCGTAAAGAGCATCCTAAGATTCTCTCCACCTTCACTATCCATGAGAAGATCTAGATTTTCGATTGCTGGTGTTTCAATATGATTATAGCCAGCTGATTTGAAGGCACTTAAAATCTTATCTTCAAGTTCCTTCCTTAGTTTCATTTCTTCAGGAGATATATCACGTGTTCCCCGTACTGGATTTGAACTATTCATTGATTCCTATCTTTTTGAACACCTTCTTGCCCTTTTTAACAAGAATTGGTTCTTGTAAATCTTCTATTGTAAAGAGTTGTCTCGGATCTGTTGCCTTTTCACCATTAATAGAAATGCCGTTTTGGGTAACGAGTGTTCTCGCTTCTTTATTCGATTTAGCTAAATCAGCTGCTACTAACATGGTAAGGAGTCCTATACCATCTCCAACTGTTTCCTTTTCTAATAATACTGTTGGAATATCATCCGATTCTGGTCCCTTACCAAAGAGAGCTTCAGCAGCTTGTTGAGCCTTAACAGCTTCCTCTTCACCATGGACAAGCTTTGTAACTTCATAAGCTAAGCGTTTTTTAGCTTCATTGATCTTACTTCCTTCAAGGGAGGCGAGCTCTTCTACTTCTTCCATTGGGATAAACGTTAAGAGTGATAAACACTTTTTAACATCGGCATCATCAACATTACGCCAGTACTGATAGAAGTCATAAGGAGAGGTCTTATTTTTATCTAACCAGAGAGCACCTTTGGCAGTCTTACCCATTTTGATCCCTTCACTGGTCGTTAATAGTGAAAAGGTTAGTCCAAAAGCTTCTTCTTGTTCTTTTCTTCTAATTAAGTCAATTCCTGCTAGGATATTACTCCACTGGTCATTTCCACCGAATTCCATTTCAACGCCATAATCTTTAAATAGCTTATAAAAGTCATAAGCTTGTAAAAGCATGTAATTGAATTCTAGAAATGTTAGACCCTTTTCCATCCTATTTTTATAACATTCGGCTGTTAACATCTTATTAACTGAAAATAGGGATCCGATATCACGAAGGAAGTTAATGTAATTGAGGTCTAAAATCCAATCAGCATTATTGACCATAATCGCTTTATCATCTTCAAATGTTAGGAAACGTTCAAATATTTCCTTGAATTTTTTACCATTTTCAATGATCTCTTCTTTATCTAAAACCTGTCTTAGATCAGAACGTCCAGATGGATCTCCAATCATAGTTGTTCCACCGCCAATTAGAGCAACAGGAATATGCCCAGCCTTTTGCATATGGGCCATAACCATAATTTGGATAAAGTGTCCAATGTGGAGGGAATCAGCTGTCGGGTCAAAGCCAATATAGAATTTTATCGGCTCACCTGACTCAAAACGTTTGCGGATTTCTTCTTCATTTGTAGATTGTTCTATATAACCACGTTCAATTAAAGTGTCGTATACGCTCATTTTTATTGATTTCCAGTTTCTTTTATTCTTGAAAATATATTATAATGCTCAAAGAAATGAGATAAGATATGCTAGTCTATATTGCTATTATAGTAGCAGGGGTAGTTTTAGACCAACTCAGTAAGATTATTGTAGTCAATTCTCTTTCTGAAGTAGCCACGTTACCAATTATACCAAACGTACTACACCTGACTTACATTGAGAATACAGGAGCAGCTTTTAGTCTCCTGAGCAACAGTCAAATTTTCTTAGTAATTATAACCATTATCTTCATTGGGTTAATCGGTTATTTATTTTTTTTGTTGCCAAAAACGAAACCATTCTTTCTGGCAAACCTAGGATTCTCCTTAATTTTAAGTGGAGCAATCGGGAACCTCTTAGATAGAATACGCTTATCTTACGTTATTGACTTTATAGACTTACGATTTATTAACTTTGCTATCTTTAACTTAGCTGATTCTTTAATTGTAGTAGGAGCTGGAATTTTAATCTTAGCTTATCTTAAGAATAAGCAAATCTTAAATATTGACTTAAGACCAGTTAGGCATAGACGATTGGAAACAGAAGAAAGTAGTAAGGAAGAAAAACCGATTCATAAGAATGTTCTTAAGGACTTACTTCCTAGAAGAAGTAGAGATATAAGCCCAGATGTTAAAACTACTTTAATTAAGCTTCCAAACCCGAATGAACAAAAAGGTTATACAGCTACTCCCTCTTATGAAACTCCGGATTATAGTGATTTAAGCTTTAATGTTCCTGTTTCACTTGAACGGGAAAATCAACTATATGAAGAACAGATTAAAGAACATAAGGAAAACCGTTATAATAAACAAGTAAACCATTATGAAGAATTTATAAAAGGTCAATTAGAAGAAATTAGGACTGGTGATGATTTGAAAACCCGATACAACAAGAGCCTTGACAGTTATGAAGAAAGTATAAAAAATCAAAAACCAGTTGTCAGAGAGAAGAAGGAAAATATCTGGCAGCCAACACAAACAAAGGTTCAAGTTAGACAGAAACATTATGAATTTGACTGGAATCCTGAAGTTAACAAACAACCAACTATAAAGAAAAAATCCTATGATGATTTAATTGAAAATTACCAAAGTTCTGTTGAAAAACAAAAGGAATCAGTAGAAAATTCTCAAATGTGGAAATCTGTTTCAATTGAGACTCAAGAAACTGAAAAATCAAGTACTC
>CANQOZ010000112.1 GCA_947625585.1 uncultured Eubacteriaceae bacterium | reverse complement strand
AAAACTGAGGATAGCCTGAAATTAGTGGCATCAATACCACTTTAAATTCAGAGCCCTGACTCTTATGAACTGTTACAGCATAAGCATGGATGATGTCTTCAAGCTTATTTAACGGATACTCACAAGTTCGTCCATCTAAGAATTCTAAGAGGAAGTATTCCGAATCCATTTTCCTAATAATACCAATGTCTCCATTAAAGATTCCCATACCTTCTTCACCAGTTAGTGGGTTCTCCCACTTTAAGTTGTAGTTATTCCTGGTTTGCATAACTTTATCTCCCTCACGGTAGACAACATTTCCAAAGTTACGCTCCTTTTTTACAGGATTCGGCGGATTAAGCTTCTTTTGGAGTTCAGCATTTAGTGAGATAGTTCCCAGTAATCCTTTTTTAAGAGGAGAGACAACTTGAATATCATTAAAAGTATCATAACCAAATACTCTTGGAATTCTCTCACTCACAAGGTCTAAAATTGTATCTAAAGCGACTTGTTCATTCATTTTATTGACTAACATAAAGTCACTTTTATTATCAATTCTAGGTACAATTCCTTCATTTATCATGTGGGCATTATAAGGAATCATACTCTTTTCACTCTGTCTATGAATATTCTCTAGTCGAACAGTTTGAGCTATATCAGAGTCAATTAAATCTGCCAGAACATTACCTGGACCTACACTAGGTAATTGATCTACATCACCTACAAACACAATTCTCGTTCCAAAAGGTATAGCATCTAGTAGGTAGGAGAGGAGTTGAATATCGATCATTGAACTTTCATCAATAATTATTGCACCAGCTTCAATTGGATAATCATGATTGCGACGGAAGTTCATCGCTTTATTTTCTTCCGAGTATTCGTATTCTAATAGTCTATGGATTGTTTTAGCTTCAACTCCTGTTGTTTCAAACATTCGTTGGGCAGCTCTTCCAGTAGGAGCAGCAAGTGCCACTTTAATCCCTAAATCATCAAATATATTAAGTAGTCCATTTATAATTGTAGATAGTGATAGGTAATCCTTTGAAATTATCTCCAGATTTTCCCCCACTCAACACCGAGCATGCCACTTTCATAGCACTCGGCGTGCCATCATTATTTATCTGTTTTTCCAGTGCATCAATTTTTAAATAATGACTGGTGGCTATTCCTAGTGTTTTATTACAAAACACATTATAGGTCATACCACCGCTCACTTCTTATAATAAGAAGTTTCCACGTTCCGTTAATTCTATCTGTACATCCAGCCGTAGACCCCTTCTCTGCCCCGATATGAATAACTTAGTTAAGTTGGAGATTTGGGTAGAAAAATAGTCCGCATCTCTTTCATATATTTAAATGGCACTAACGAGACTTTAGCAAAGGTTCGTAATTCTAGTCATAGCTGGTTTATAGACACCCGGCTTATCACTATTTAAGTTTCAGCCGACTTCACCGAGCTTTAAACAAACCTGTCACCAGGAATGCTTATCGGAGTTTAGTGATTAAAATTCAAATTAACAGTTCAGTTTCCTGCGGTAGCTTTGTTTTATTAACTACCGAACGTGTCGCACTTTTTCCTGTACCTGGACCACCTGTAATAACTGTAATAGGATTGTGTGTTACTGTTTCTAATGCTTTTATCTGGGATTCATCAAACTTAAGTCCTAGTTTCTTTTCAGTTTTATTAATAAGGTGTTGAAGGTCTAATTTTTTATCATTAACCTTTTCACGACTTAAGTTTACTAAGGAGAGAGCTGAATCGCTTTCAGCATGGTAAAGTTCAATAGGATAATAAATTGGTTCTTGATTTTCTGAAGATTCATAGATTTTTCCAGAAAAAAGGGCATTACTTAAACCAATATCTAGTTCCTCTTCATCGATATCTAATAATCTAGTAGCTTTCTCAAAAAACTCATCCTGAGTTAAGAAGGTATTACCGCTTCGATAACAGTCCTGGATAGTATAAAGGAGTCCAGCTGCAATTCTACCTTCATTATTTTTATCGAGTCCTACTTTATTAGCTATATCATCTGCTTTATTAAAACCAATTCCACGAACGTTTAAAGCTAAGTCATAGGGATTATTAAGAACAGTACTAACTGTCTTATCTTTATAAGTGTCAAAGATTCGTTTAGCTAATTTGGATGAAATACCAAATTCCTGGAGTTTAGCAATTACGTCTAAGTTTTCACTTTGATCTCTAAAGAACTCAATTATTTTATCAAGTGTCTTTTTACCTAACCCCTTAATTTTAAGTAATTCATGTGGGTTATCTTCTAAAATATCAAAGAATTTGTCACCACATTCCTTAATGATCCGTTTTCCTAATTTTTTACTAACGCCTGGAATAGAGCCAGATTGTAAGTAGTTACTTAATTCAGTAACTGTAGAAGGTTTTGCAGATGAGAAGGACTCTATTTTAAACTGTTCCCCAAATTTGTCGTGAACGACCCAATTTCCTTTGATTTTGATGAAATTACCAGGTTTAACATTTGGAAGAACACCTGTCACTGTAGTTTGAATCTCCAAGTCATTTTCATCAGAAGAAGTAAAGGTGGCAACAGTAAAACCACTATCCTCAGATTGAAATATGATTTTATCGATTGTTCCCGATAATTTAGTCATAGTTTTTTAATATAATTTCAAATCTTTAAGTGACTTTGCAACACCATTGTCGTCAACAGATTCGCAAACAGCATCGGCTATTTCTTTGACAGATTCATCAGAATTATCCATCGCAATTCCTAATCCTGCTGCTTTGATCATGTCTAAGTCGTTCATACTGTCTCCGTAAGCAATGGTATCTTCCATTGGAACGTCAAAGTATTCACTTAATGTTTTGATTGCGTTTCCTTTATTTATGTCATAACGGGTTACCTCACCACCTAGAAACCCAAAGTCATTAAATACATTGATAAAGTAGTCAATTCTAAAATCGTCTTTTAAACTATCTTGTATAATGTCTCTGTGTTCAGGATTCTTCATGTCGATTCTAAAGTTTACTTTATAGATAGGCTCTCCGTCATATTCTTTAATTGGTCTAGGAGTTTTAACACCAGAATTCTTAGCTAACATCCTGGCTAGTTCACTACTGGCACCTTCTAAGTCCTTTGGATTAACAAAGAAGTTTACAGTTGTACCAAAATTATGGTATTTTCCTTCTAAGACGTAGTTAATACCTAATGAATCTAGAACCTCTCTAATCTGTTTTACCTCATCATCAGTTAGGAATGAATCCTTAATTGTTTCATCCTGATAGGTGATCTTACCACCAGCTGAACAGACATAACCATCAAAATCGACTGCTTGTATATGTTCCGGAATATCCTTATGAGTTCTTCCGGTATTGATAAATACAAGGTGTCCATTCTCACGAACTTTATCAATGGCTTCTTTCGTTTCTTCACTTATGGGCTGTCCTGGTCTGGACAAGGTCCCGTCAATATCCAAAAATATTAATTTTTTATCCATGTAATTTCCTTTATACATATTGTAATACAACTGTAGAAATAACGTACATTTTGGTAGGTTTGAATTGGTAAAAGTTAAAGTTTTCTTTTCTAAACTAATATCTAATAACGCCTTACTTAATCTATCAGTTAACTTTTTTAAAGTAAAAGTAACTGAATTCAAAAATTTTCTAGGAATTAGATTTACTGTTAAACTTAAGTAGTCTTAACTGGTAAAGTTAATATTCTCTTATCCTCTTCCTTTATGATTTTAGTAAAAATATTATTTTTATATTTGTAAACTTATAGTTCTTATCCTGTTTATAAACTTTTATTTACTCATTTAGAAAAGAATCACAAACTTTTATATTATTCTATAAATGTAATGTTATAATAATAAAATGTTTTTTTGTTAATTTCATTATGCTTTTTATCTTAATTTGTAATTTACAGGAAAGATTATGCTATACTAAGAATTCTTTATAAACTTTATAATAGGCATTATCACTAAAAAACTAGAAATTGAGGAAATAAGTGAAAAGATTAGCATTAATTATATTATTACTTTTATTATCAATTTTACTCTATGGATGTGGAAACAATAATTCCTCTGAAGACAAAAATGATTCGGATACTCAAGAAACTGAAGAAACAGATAAAGACATTGAGACCTATAATTTAGGCCAAACTATTGACTGTGACTTTGGAACCTTTTCAATTACTGGTTTTAAAAGAGAAGGCGAAACTTTATATTTTAGTATTCAAATTAACCCGAAAAATAGTGGTACTAATACTGTTAATTTAGATAATATGAAATACTATACT
>CANQOZ010000111.1 GCA_947625585.1 uncultured Eubacteriaceae bacterium | reverse complement strand
AAAACAGGAGAAGCAATTTGGCAGGCCAAAGAAAAATGTCCTGATCTCAATATTCTTAAACCCAATTATCCACTTTACAAACGTTTTTCTCAAAAAGCAAGAAGAATTTATTACCAGTATACAGATCAAGTTGAACCATTTGGTCTTGATGAAGCTTGGCTAGATTGTACTAAAAGTGTTCAGCTGTTTGGTTCTGGAGAAGAAATTGCTGAACGTATCCGAAACCAAATAAAAAACGAACTCGGTTTGACTGTTTCAATTGGAGTTAGCTGGAATAAAATTTTTGCCAAATTTGGATCAGACTATAAGAAGCCTGATGCTGTAACTGTAATCAATCGGGACAATTATAAAGATATTGTCTGGAATCAGCCTGTAAGCGACCTCCTTTATGTAGGTCCTGCAACAAAACGTAAATTAAAGAATATCGGCATTAATACTGTTGGTCGTCTCGCTCATCTTAGTCGGAATCGATTAAAACTCGAATTCGGTAAAATGGGAGAAATTCTCTATGAATTTGCAAACGGGTTAGATTCATCGCCTGTCAAAACACTTAATGATCAAGTTCTAGATAATTTTAGAGAAATCAAAAGTATTGGCAATTCTACAACTACTCCTAGAGATTTAGTAAGTATGGACGAGTTTAAGCTGGTCTTATGTATGTTGGCCGAAAGTGTTGGAATGCGTCTCAGGGAAATCAACCACTTAGCATATGTTGTTGAGGTCTCTATTCGTTATAAGAATCTACATGGTTTTATCCGTCAACGTAAACTTCAATATCCTACTGACCTAACCCGACAAATTATTTCAACTGCGGAAGAGCTATTTAATGAAAATTATGATTTTCATACACCTATACGTTCACTTGGAATTCGGGTAGCCGATTTAAAACCAAAAGACCAACCAATTCAACTCACTTTTTTTGAAGATATTCAGAAAATAAATCGAGAGCAGCATCTTGAGAGATCAATTGATCATTTGCGAAACAGATATGGAAGTGCGACTCGTTCTTGAATAAAAAGTTCAAGCATTGTTATTATCAATGAATGAATTATCCAAACGTTAGAATGATGGATTAACATCCTGAAATACGTATCTAATACTCCGACTGGCAAATTGTCAGAAGCTCGGTGAAGTCGGTTGAACATTTTTGGATAGACCGGGATTCAAAATTATCCAAGGTTAGAATAAATAGACGAACCTGCGATAGCACCAGCTTAATCTTTTTGGGAAGAGTAAGAAGTTCCGTTATGAAATTCCCTAAAATGTTACAGGCATTTTTACAAAGAAAAACTGATAGCAGGAACCTAAAGATAATCACTGATAGGATAATTTAAACGAGGAAAGGTAGTGAACGTTAAGTTTTAGACGAAGCAGATAAGCTAATTAATCACTGCTGAGAGCGGTGGCATGACTGATGAGCCATTAAACAAATGATGAGGAACAGCCACTAGCCAAAATTAAAAGTTATTTTGGTGGAACGCCGTGTGCGGTGAAAGTTGCATGCACGGTGTGGATCGGGGGAAAAGCCGGAGATTACTTCAAAAGCTTACCTATCGATATATAATATAATTCGCAAAGGTATCACTCTTGGTGATGAGATGAGTAGTATGGATCCAAAAAAAGATAACACGATTCATCCTCTTGGTTACTTTTGTTAATAAAAGAAATGAAAAATTTAAAAATAAATAAACGTTATGTTGATGTTATTGTTTTATTTAAGGAAAATGGTGATAAAATTCCAAAATCAGTTATTTGGAACAATAATAAACGTTATAACATCGATCGAATTCTCGACGTCAGACCAGCTGCTTCTAGAAAAGCAGGCGGACAAGGAGAGCGATATCTCTGTCAGATTAATGGAACAGAACATATTCTATTTTTTGAAGATCCAGCTTGGTTTGTAGAAGAAAAAATTTATCAATAAATGGGGAAATGCCCGGAAACCGGGCACTCCTGTTTATTTTTTTAAAACAAATTTTAATGAATCAATTATATTCGAAGCTAATAAAGTAGTTTCATTATATTTATTAGCATAATAATCTCCAGCTAAGCCATGGTAATAAACGCCACATTTGCATGCTTCTAAGGGATCTTTCAATTGTGAAAGAATTGTTGTAATCATTCCAGCTAATACATCACCTGATCCTGGAGTGGCTAATCCAGGATTCCCTGAATTGTTGAACCAAATAGTTCCATCGGGAGAAGCAATAATAGTATGATGGGCCTTTAAAACTAAAACGGTATTATATTCCGTAGCAAATTTAGAAGAATAGCCTATTGGATCTTCTTTCAATTCGTCTGTAGTTATTCCAATTAACTGTGCAAACTCTCCATAATGGGGAGTTAATATTGTTGGGGTCTTAGTTTTTCTTAATAAATCAAGATGATTTTTAATCATCCAAATCCCATCTGCATCAACCACTAAAGGAATACTTTGTGTTAAAAGTGTTTCTAGTAATCCAGCATAGTCATAATTTCTGCCAATGCCTGGTCCAAATAAGATCGTATCCTTTTTTACTCCATCAATATCTCTTTCTGTTAAGACCGTATTATAAGGATAGAGTAAAGCTTCTACTGGAAACATTGAAACTAAAGCTTCGTAATTTTCTCTACTACAAAAACCTGTGACTAAACCTGCACCTGATTTTAATGCTGCTTTTGCTGCAAGAGCAGAGGCTCCAAGCATTCCTCTAGAACCAGCAATAATTAAAACACGTCCATAGTGGTATTTATGAGAGTTCTTTTTTCTGTCGAATGGATAATTAAGTTTAGAGGGATCAATAAAACTCATTTGAATTTGATCTTTACTTAATTTTTTATCAGTATTAATTCCAATATCAACTACTGAAACATCTCCTGTCAAATCCGGTCCATCTTCTAAAAGCTCTCCTGTTTTAATAGCTTGAATTGCTATGGTTTTATCAGCTTTAATTGAAGTATTAAATAAACCATTAAAACCATTTAATCCTGAAGGAATGTCAATTGAAATTACTTCAGCTTTTGCATTATTAATTTCATTTATTAACGTTTTATAATAGTCAGATAATTCTCTTTTATGATCCATTCCAGTTCCAAAAATACAATCTATAATTATATTGTAATTTGGAATATTTAATTTTACTGACTCAATTGTATCAGCATATATTATTGGAATTTTTAACTCTTCTAATTTAACAAAATTATTATAGGTTTCTTCTGAAAATTTAGAAGTTAATAAACTTTTAACTGAAGTAAACATGACAGTTACGTCGTAACCTTCTTGGACTAAATAACGGGCAATAACTTGACCATCTCCCCCATTATTACCTGAACCACAAACAATTAAAATCTTATTATTTTTTTCAATAAAACCCTTAATAATTTCAAAGCATTCTCTACCAGCTCTTTCCATGAGTTCTTGTGACGGAATTCCATTATTTATAGTTAACTGGTCGTATTGAGCCATTTCTTTCGGAGTTACTATATTATTCTTCATGTTTTTTAAAATGATTAATTAATCTTAAAAACAATTTACCAATTTCAACTAAAACAAGAGGTGTAATAGTTACTAAAAATACCCAAATCCATTCTCTACTGGTTAAATCTACAGTTTCAAAGATTGGATGTAATGCTGGAATTAAATCAACCATTAATTGTAAACATAATGAAACTAGTAAAGCACCCCAGAAATATTTATTGGTAAATAAACGTTTATTAAAGATACTATGACTTCCCATTTTTACATTAATTGCATGAGTGAGCTGCATTGTAGCTAAACATGTAAAAGTCATTGTTCTAGCCACTTCTAATCCCCATGCTTTCCATGAAAAATAAAATGTTAGAAGAGACATAGCAGCAATAATACAACCTTGAACAATAATTCTTGTTCCTAATCCATTAGCAAATAAGCTTTGTTCAGGATTTCTAGGTTTATTATTCATTACTTCGGGATCCGTTTCTTCCATACCTAGAGCTAATGCTGGAAGCGAATCCGTTATTAAATTAATCCATAAAATATGAATCGGTAATAATGGTTGAGCCCATCCAAAAACTGTTGCTAAAAATAAAGTTAAAATTTCTGCAAGATTTGTTGAAAGTAGGAAATGAACAGCTTTTTTAATATTTTCGTAAATTCCTCTTCCTTCTTTAACAGCTGAAACTATAGTTGCAAAATTATCATCTGTTAAGATTAATTCACTTGCATCTTTTGTGACTTCGGTTCCCGTTATTCCCATAGCACATCCGATATCAGCGTGTTTTAGTGCTGGAGCATCATTAACT
>CANQOZ010000110.1 GCA_947625585.1 uncultured Eubacteriaceae bacterium | reverse complement strand
TTATTAGTAGTTTTAATTGCAAGATGGTTAGGATTTTCAGGTTGGTGGTTAATGGCTATTGCCTTAGCTCTAGTTGTGGGTCATAACTGGCCAGTTTTTCTTCACTTTAAAGGTGGAAAAGGCGTAGCAACAACAATGGGAGTTTTAACCGGAATCAATTTTCAGGTTGGACTCTATCCACTTGTTTTAGGCTTATCAGTAGCATTTGTTTCTAGAATGATAGCTCTTGGTTCAATTATTGGAGTGGGATCATTTCCTATTTTTGATTTTATCTATTGTGGCACCTCAGATTATCAAGTTTTAACTCTTGGAATCATTTTAGCAGTAATGTGCATCATTAAACACAGAGGAAATATCATAAGAATGATCAAGGGTGTAGAAAATAAAGCTACTAAAGAAAAGAATTAATTTTATTTGAATAAACTTGAAAACGGTTTGTAAAAGAATTGTGAATTAACAATGATAAAATAATAAGACCCTCATCCGAGGGTCTTTAATTATCTAATTATGAAATTGAAACCAAATATAGAAAATTATCGGAATAACCTTTCTAACATGCCTCAAATAAATAACGATAAAATAATAAAAAGAGTTTTCACAAAAGAACTTGAAAACAACCCTAATAAAACCGTTTACGATTTGTTTGATTATAAAAATGTCGATGTTTCAATGAAGCATTACAAAACAAATGAAACAATTTTTGAAATGAAAGATCTGGAGTTTCCAGTCAATTATTCTCAGAATGCCTGTGACATTATTGCTTCTAAATACTTTAGAAGAGAAGGTGTTCCAAATGGAGTCGGACACGAAAGATCCATGAAAGAAATTGTTGACCGTATGGTTACCTTTTGGGCAGATGCACTTAAGGAAGAAGGGTTAATTAAATCTGAAGAAGATTACCAGATTTTTTATGATGAATTAGCTTATGCCTTATTAAACCAAATGTGGGCTCCAAACTCACCTCAATGGTTTAATTCCGGCTTAAATACTAAATATGGAATAACTGGTGAATCAGATGGACTTTATTACTTTGACGAAGAAGAAGGTAAAGTAGTTGAATCCAAAGACCGTTATTCTCGTTCTCAAACTTCTGCTTGCTTTATTCTTTCAATTGATGATAAATTATTGGGTCCACATTCAATTACTGACCACTATGTAAGTGAAACAAAGTTATTTAAAGGTGGTTCAGGTGTTGGTACTAATTTCTCTACAATTCGTGGGGAAGGTGAAAAAATTTCTAGTGGTGGACAATCATCAGGTTTAATGAGCTTTTTATTAGGATTAGACAGAAATGCCGGTTCTATTAAATCCGGTGGAACAACCAGAAGAGCTGCTAAGATGGTTATTGTTGATGTTGACCATCCTGAAATAGAAAAGTTCATCGAATGGAAAGCTAAAGAAGAAAAGAAGGTAGCTGCCCTAAGTAAGATGGGTTATGACGGTTCAATGGAAGGAGAAGCTTATCAAACTGTTTCTGGACAAAATTCTAATAATTCTGTCCGTGTTAATAAACAGTTTATGGAAGCTGTTGAAAATCTCGATTTGAATCCAAATCAAACCTATAAATTAAAAGGTAGGGTAGACCATAGTAAAGACAGGGAAGTAAAAGTTCAAGATATCTGGAATGAAATAAATGAATGTGCATGGGAATGTGCTGATCCAGGTTTACAATTTGATGATATTTATAATGCCTGGCATACATGTCCAGCTGGTTTAGATGGTGATATCAATAATCCTGAAAATAGAATCAATGCAACAAACCCTTGTTCAGAATATGCTTTCTTAGATAATACTGCTTGTAATTTAGCTTCAATTAATGTTTATAAATTCCTTGACGGAAGAAACATTAAAGTTGATGAATATACCCATCTAGTTGGATTAGTTCAAATGGTTTTAGAAGCATCTATTGCTAGAGGACAATTCCCAACAGAAGATGTAGCAGAACGTTCATATTTATTTAGAACAACTGGATTAGGATTAGCTAACTATGCTTCATTATTTATGGAGTTAGGAATTCCTTATGATTCTCCTGAAGCTAGAAACCTGGCAGCTGCTTTAACTGGTATTATGACCGGACATAGTTATAAAGTTTCAGCACAAATGGCTAAAGAAGTTGGCCCATTTAAGAAATATGGAATCAACAAAAAGTATATGGATCGTGTTATCCGAAATCATGCTCGAGTAGCTGGTGCTTTAACTGATGAATTCGAAGCTATGGATTATGAACCAATTAAAGTGGATCATCATATTTTAGATGAAAATGGATTTGGTGAAGTTTCAGGTAAGTTAATTGAAGAATGGAATGATGCTATTGAGTATGGTAATAAATATGGATATAGGAATGCTCAAGTAAGTGTTATTGCTCCAACAGGTACAATTTCATTCGCTATGGATTGTGGAGCAACCTCAATAGAACCATTTTATTCAAATGTAGCTTATAAGAAGCTCTCTGGTGGCGGAAGTATGGAAATTGTAAATCCAGTCATTGAGAAAGCTTTATTAAACTTAGGTTATTCAGCAGAACAAACAGCTGAAATTCTAGACTTTATCTTAGCTAAAGATGAATATGGAATGAGGAAACATCTAACATTAGATCGAGTGCCTTATTTAAAAGAAGAACATAAAAAAATATTTGATACAGCTAATGAAATAAGGCCAGAAGGACACGTCTTAATGGTCTCTTCTGTTACACCAATGATTTCTGGTTCGATTTCTAAAACTGTTAACCTACCTAATTCAGCTACAGTTGATGATATTAAGAAAATAAATCTATTAGCTTATAAAACTGGATCAAAAGCAATAGCTTTATATCGAGATGGTTGTAAATTTGTTCAACCATTATCTTCCGGAAATGAAGTTATTGATAATAATGCTGATATAGATAGTTTAAATTATAATGAATTAGTTCAAGTTGCTAAAGGATTACAAAAAGAACTTGAACAGGTTAAACAAGAAGTTAAAAAATTAGAAAATAATGCAGCTTTAGCTTCAGTTAATCCATCAGTTCCTCAATTAAAACGAAATAAACCAGAAGGAATTCGTGAATCAAGAACGCATTCACTAAAAATTGGAGATATTGAATTATATGTAACTGTTGGTTACTATCCTGATCATTCTTTATGTGAAATTTTTGTTTCTACTGATAAAGATGGTACTGTTGTTAAAGGCTTACTAGCTGGATTATCAAAAACTATCTCACATATGTTGCAATACGGAATTAGTCCAAAAGATATTTCTAAAATTCTTAGACATCAGAGATATGAACCTGCTGGTATTGTACAAAGACATCCATATATTAAATTTGCTACATCAATATCCGATTTGATAGCTAAAGTAATTGATATTGAGTGTGGTGACTATTCATCTTGTGAAGTAAAACCGAAAGGATATATTGATCCAAATCAACAGATAACTTTCCTTGATGAAAATCATATCAATTTAGATGACGATAAAATCGAAAAGATATATGGAGAAGTTTGTAGTAATTGTGGTAGTGATAATCTAGTTCGAAACGGGACTTGTAAGGTTTGTGCAGACTGCGGCACAACAACTGGATGTTCGTAAAACCCGAATCTTTAGATTATAGATGGTACTATGGATAAATAAATATTCAAAAGATGGGAATTTTTGCATAAAATACAGCTCGAATCCCGGAAAAAAAGGGGACAATTTATCGAAGCCTATCGGTTTTCTAGACGAAAAGTACATAATTTCAAGTCACAAATTCGATGATTTCGGAAAAATTCGTTTGAGAAAAAGAAAGTATTTCCCGAAATATCTTGTCGACCAAATGTGACCCCCAGGAGGTCATATTTGGTCGGCTAAATTTTTTAAGATCCATATATCATACCTTCAGAACGTTTTAGTCCATATAGGACTGCTACTCCCTAGAACAGGAATTAAGCCCAGAAAAGCTAAGACAATATTTTAGATTATAATTAAAGTTTGACATAATGTGATTGAAGTCTGACACTGACTCAAAATTGTAATTAGAGTTTGGCACTGAGGACTTTTTATAATTAAAGTATGAAATTGTCGCTATATTTTGTTTGCTTTCAAGTATTAAAACTGCATAGCAAAAGACGACTTTAACATTTAACGGTCAATTTCGGTTTCACACTTTAATTTTGGTTTTTCCTCAATTTCAAACTTTAATTATTTTTAGTATAAGAACAATCGTTTGCATTGCGTTTCAGTTTCAGACTTTATTTATAATCTATAGTATTATCAGACTTTTATTTTGTATGAGCTTCTTTATAAATCATATCC
>CANQOZ010000109.1 GCA_947625585.1 uncultured Eubacteriaceae bacterium | reverse complement strand
TAAACGGAAAATTTTCCTTTGTTGTAATCCCTCACCTGATATGAGAGAAACGACAAAGCTCATTAGTCTAGTAGTGGTGGAATTTTAGTCACCCGTCTGTTCAAATATTAAAATCTGTTGTCTCTATGTTAGGACTAAATTATGTCAGGATAATTTAGTTCTTATTTTCTATTCCTTCTAAAGTATTTGAAAAATAGATGACAGCAATCAACATTACTTCTACTACATAGATTGTTTAAAATTTGTGTCCTCTTTTGCGGTTTTCAACAAATTTTAAGGGATATTGTTTATAATTATAGTAATTGTAAATATTAAATTTCGAATATTTTTAATTAAAATATTGCTCTAAGTTTAACTTATTTGGTTAAACAACTCTACAAAATTAATGCGGAGGTTTTTTAAATGGCATTAAATGCTAAAGATAATGATATTGTTATAGTAAGTGCTTGTCGTACTGCTATTGGTACAATGGGTGGAACTTTAAAAGACGTTCCAGTCGTTGATTTGGGAACAGTTGTAATGAAAGAAGCTATGAAACGTGCTGGCATCAAACCTGAAGATGTTGATGAAGTACTTTTCGGATGCGTTCTCCAGGCAGGTCAGGGACAAAACGTTGCCCGTCAATCTGCTATTTATGCAGGACTTCCAAATGAAGTACCAGCTTTAACCGTTAACAACCTTTGTGGTTCTGGTCTAAAATGCGTTAACTTAGGCGCAAACATGATCATTACCGGTGATGCTGACGTTGTTTTAGTTGGTGGTATGGAATCCATGGATAGAGCTCCTTACTTAGTAGAACAAGGACGTTTCGGATATCGTATGAATGACGGAAAACTCGTCGACAGTATGATTTCTGATGGTCTTCAGGACTCTTTCAACCAGTATCATATGGGAATTACAGCTGAAAACGTAGCTGACCAATACAACATCTCTCGTGAAAAACAAGATGAATTCGCTGCTAAATCACAGCAAAAAGCTGAAAAAGCTATCAATTCAGGTAGATTTGAAGATGAAATTGTTCCAGTTGAAATCAAAACTCGTAAAGGAACAATTGAATTTAAAGTTGATGAACACCCAAGACCTGGCGTAACAGCTGAAGGTATTAGTAAACTTCGTCCAGCTTTCAAAAAAGACGGTACAGTAACCGCTGCTAACGCTTCTGGTATCAATGATGGTGCTGCAGCACTAATCATGATGTCTAGAAAGAAAGCTGAAGAACTTGGATGTACGCCACTTGTAAATTATGTTGGCGGAGCTTCTGCTGGTGTTCCACCTGAAATTATGGGTGTTGGTCCTATCTATGCTACTCAAAAAGTATTAGACAAGACTGGAATGACCATCGAAGATATCGACCTATTTGAATTTAACGAAGCATTTGCTTCCCAGAGCATTGCTGTTGTTGAAACATTAGGTGTTCCTGAAGAAAAAGTTAATGTTAATGGTGGTGCTATTGCTCTTGGACACCCAATTGGAGCTTCTGGTGCACGTATCCTCGTTACATTAATCCACGAAATGAAGAAAACTGGTGCTAAATATGGACTAGCTTCATTATGCGTTGGTGGTGGAATGGGTGTTGCAACAATCGTTGAAAACACAACTCCAGGTGAAGAAATTAAAGGTAAAGCTACTAAAGTTAGCGAAGAAACTGAAGAAAAAGATATAGAAGAAATCAAATAGGCAAACTTAATGAGTAATGTTAATTATGAACAGGATGGAAATATTGCTGTTTTAACAATAAACCGTCCAAAAGCACTTAATGCCTTAAACTCAGAAGTTCTCTCAGACATAAATCAAGCTATCGATGATATCGATCTCGACACCGTTAGGGCTCTAATTTTAACAGGTGCTGGTGAAAAAGCATTTGTTGCTGGTGCTGATATTGGTGAAATGAGTGAATTAACTAAACAAGAAGCTACTGAATTTTCTAAATTAGGTAATGACGTATTTAGAAAAATTGAACAGTTAGATATTCCAGTTATTGCTGCTGTTAACGGGTTCGCACTTGGTGGCGGTAATGAACTAGCTATGAGCTGTGATATTAGATTAGCTTCTGACAATGCTGTTTTCGGACAACCTGAAACTGGTCTTGGAATTACACCTGGTTTTGGTGGAACTCAAAGACTTATGAGATTAATTCCTGTTGGTAAAGCTAAGGAAATGATCTATGCAGGAAACAACATTAAAGCTGATGAAGCTAAAGACCTTGGTTTAGTTAATGAAGTTTATACAGTTGAAGAACTTCTACCTAATGCTAAGAAGTTGGCCGAAAGAATTGCTAACAATGCTCCTATTGCTGTAAGAATGTCAAAACATGCCATGAATACTGGTATTGACGAAGTAATGGATGAAGCTATTGTTACTGAAGAAAATGATTTTGGTAACTGTTTCGAATCTGAAGATCAAGTAGAAGGCATGAAAGCTTTCCTTGAAAAGAGGAAACACGAACCATTTAAAAATAAATAAAATTAGGAGAATTTAAAATGAAAGTTGGCGTAGTCGGTGCAGGTACAATGGGTAGCGGAATTGCCCAGACTTTTGCACAAAATGGAGATTATGACGTTGTACTAACTGACATCAAGCAGGAATGGGCTGATGCTGGTAAAGACAAGATTGCCAAAGGTTTAAACCGTCAGGTTGAACGTGGAAGAATGTCTCAAGAAGATGCAGACAAAGTATTAGCTAGTATTACTACTGGTCTAAAAGAAGATCTAGCAGATTGTGATCTAATTGTAGAAGCTGCTCTTGAAGACATGGATGCAAAAAAGGAATTATTTAAAGAATTAAATGACATCGTAAAAGACGATGCTACTTTTGCTTCCAACACTTCCTCACTATCAATCACAGAAATTGCTAATGGAGCAGGACGTGACGTTATTGGAATGCACTTCTTTAATCCAGTTCCAGCAATGAAGTTGGTTGAAGTTATCAAAGGACAACAAACTCCTGATGAAACGGTAGAAGAAATTACTGAAATCGCTAAAGATATTGGTAAAACACCTGTTTTAGTTGAAGAAGCTCCTGGCTTCGTTGTAAACAGAATTCTTGTTCCTTATATTAATGAAGGAATTACCGTTTTAAGTGAAGGTACAGCAAGTGTTGAAGATATCGATACAGCTATGAAATTAGGTGCTAACCACCCAATGGGACCATTGGAATTAGCTGACTTAATTGGCTTAGATATTGTTCTTGCTATTATGAATGTCCTACAAGAAGAAACTGGCCAGGATAAATATGCTGCCTCCCCACTACTTAAGAAAAAAGTACGTGCTGGCGAACTTGGTAGAAAAACTGGTAAAGGTTTCTACGACTATTCAAAGAAATAACATTGAGGCGGAGCACGCTCCGTCTTTATTTTGATTGAAATAATTCCAGGAGATTTGAATGGATTTTGAATTAAGCAAAGAGTACGAAATGCTCAGGCAGTTATACAAAGATTTTGCTGAAAAAGAAGTAAAACCTTTGGCAGCTGAGCTAGATGAAGAAGAACGTTTCCCAAGAGAAACTGTTGAAAAATTAAAGAAGTATGGCTTCTTAGGAATTCCTTTTGACAAAGCAGATGGTGGACAAGGTCTAGACACGCTAGCCTATGTTTTATTAGTCGAAGAAATTTCTAAAGTATGTGCAACAACTGGTGTTATCATCTCCGCACACACTTCTCTCGGAACTGAACCTATCCGTAAATGGGGAACTAAGGAACAAAAAGAAAAATATCTAAAACCATTAGCAAGTGGTGAAAAATTAGGTGCTTTCGGTTTAACAGAACCAAACGCTGGTACAGATGCTTCTGGTCAACAGACAAAAGCTGTATTTGATGAAGAAACTGGCGAATGGGTTCTAAATGGTAGCAAGATCTTTATCACAAACGGTGGTGAAGCTGATGTTTATATCATTTTTGCTATGACCGATCCATCTAAAGGAACTCGTGGTATTTCCGCATTTATCGTAGATGCTGATACACCTGGATTCTCAATCGGTACTAAAGAAAAGAAGATGGGTATCCGTGGTTCTTCAACAACAGAATTAGTTTTTGAAGATGTTAGACTTCCAAAAGATAATCTTCTAGGTAAAGAAGGTAAGGGATTTGCAATCGCTATGACAACACTTGATGGTGGTCGTATCGGTATTGCTGCTCAAGCTCTAGGAATTGCTGAAGGAGCTCTCGAAGAAGCTATTAACTACGTTAAAGAAAGAAAACAGTTTGGCCGTCCAATAGCTAAGTTCCAAAATACACAATTTGCAATCGCAGATATGTATGCAAGAATCCAAGCAGCTAAAAACTTGGTTTATTTAGCA